>JBATAT010000422.1:0-21521 GCA_049662005.1 Tepidiformaceae bacterium | reverse complement strand
GACAAGGATGAGATGCACGGCTACTCCGTCATCCGGCAAGCGGAACGGACATCTGGGCACGAAGGGGGAGATTCAGCAAGGCGCCAGGAACGTTGAATCTGCTGGAGAAGAAGAGGATTTCGAGGCCTTCGACCTGACCGGTGACTGGGTTCATCCTCGCCACGACACCGTCCGCGATTTCGTCTGATCCCTGACCCGCATAGGGAGGCACCGTGATCAGGTACAGGATGTCTCCGGCGGAGTCGTAGCTCAATGTTAGGGGCGTGTCCAAACCGGCCTCCATGTTCGCGTGGATCTGGCGACGTACGCCGTGACGACCCAGTACCGGAGTTTACCACTTTCGAGCACCTCGCCAGGCATCACCACGACGACGACTGCGTGGCCCTCGTGGACGTTCGACCATGACCTGACGAAAGCCAGTTCCGAACGACCGTCCCGCTGCGCAACGAAGTCAGGATCGGCGACTGTCGCGGCGAGCTGATCGCCGAACGCGCTGACCAGAGGCGGATGAAACGCCTCGATGTGGTTCGCACGCTCGTCAGTAAGCTCGACATCCAACCCGAAATAGGGGCAGGGCAGCCACATCGGGCTACTCCGTGAGGCGCCGGTACAACGCTGGGAGGCGGCTGGGCAACGCTTCGATATCGGCGACCACCTCGTAGCCCATGTCTTCGCACATGGTCTTCAGGTAGTCGTGACCGGCCCGGTCGACGGTCAGCGCGAAGGGCGTGATGCCTTCGCGCTTGGCTTCGTTCAGGGCCTGCTTGGTATCGTGGATGGCGTACTCTTTTTCAGTTCGGTCGCGGCCGTAACCGTGGTCCTGCGGGCGGCCATCACTGAGGAGGACCAGGATTTTCACCTTGGCATCAGTCTCCATCAGCTTGTAGGTCGCATGCCGGATAGCCGGTCCCATGCGCGTCGAACGAATCGGCGTGACCTTGTCGAGCCGGTTCTTGATCTTGTGGTCGAGCGTCTCGTTGAAGTCCTTGATGACGAAGAACTCCACGTTGTCGCGTCCGTAGCCACTGAAACCGTAAATGCCGTACTGGTCGCCGATCGTCTCGAGCGCGGTCATCAGCAGCACGGTCGACTCCTTCTCGAGGTCGATGATGCGCTTCGGCGGGCTCGTGAGTTCCTGGCGGCGCTTCGAAACCCACCAGCTCAGGTACTTGCGCGGGTCGTCGTCGTACTCGTCGTCGTCGTATTTCTTCTCGCGCTTGTTGATCTCTTCGTCGGTACTGGCCGACATGTCGATCAGGAAGGCGACGGCCACATCGCGTTCGATCTTATTTCGGCGCCAGTAGATCTTCTCGTTTGGGCTGGCGCCAGCCTTCTTTTCGATCATCCACTCGATGGCTGCATCGAGATCGAAGTCCTCGCCATCCGGGAGCCGTTTGAGCTTGCGGAACATTTCGGGCTTCATGAGTTCGAACTGCTTGCGGGTCTGGGCGACGAGGCCCGCGTGTTCGCGGAGCGTGTTTTCGTAGAAGTTGTCTTCGCCCTCTTCGAGCTTTGATTCCTTCACCGCGCACCAGCGGGGCTTGTAATCCTGTGCGCGGAAATCCCATTCGTCGTAGTAGTACACGGTAACGATGGGCATGAGAGGCTCTTCACCTTCACCGGCCCCGGTGCTGTTATCGCTGGTTGGGTCACCCTTGTCACCCTTTTCGGATGAGGGGTTGCCGGCTTCTTTCATGAGGTTGCTCATGAACATACCGGTCGAAGCATCGAGGTCGCCGTCGTACATCGCATCAAGGTCGATTTCGACGCTCTTCGCGAGGAGTTCGGCGAGCTGTTCGGGCGTCAAAGGTGTGGGCGACATTTCGCCGCCCTCGCCCATCTGGGCGTTTTCTTTGAGCTTCATCAGGAGGTCGACGAGTTCGGGTTTGAAGTCGCCGCGGAAGTCAATTTCCTGGGGGCTCTGGTAGTCGGCTTCGCCTTCGCCGCCTTCTGAGCCGCCGAGTTGCATCTGGCTGCCTTCACCGCCGGATTCGCCACCCTCCATCGGCATCGCCTGACCGGGTTCCATCGGCTCGACAGTGTCCCAGTCTCCGTCTTCCATGTTCTCGTAGATGTTGGGGATAGAGATGGCGATCTCGTAGAGCGCGAGGGTCGCTTCGGCGGCGTCTTCGACCATCGCTTCGGCGGATTGGACGGCCTTGAGCAGCCCCAGGCCACGTGCCATCACCTCGGCCCGATCCTTCGGCCAGCGAATGGCGTCCGCACCATCGAGGCTGGCTCGCACAAGGTTCTCGACGAAGCCGTTTCGCAACGGGAGCTGGGTCGCGTCGGGGCGCTTCAGGAGTTCTTCCTGTTGCATCCGGACGAGCGGTTTCCGAATCCCGCCGTACTCAGCCTTCACGCGGGAGTCGATGCGCGAGTCTTCAGCGATCGTGAAGAGGTCGCTGGCCAGCTGGCGCTCCGGAAAGAGATCGAAATACTCCTCCATGTCGGTGGTCGCGGGCGCTTCGCGGACTTCGGCGAAGGCAACGCGCCGAAGCGGGAAGACGGCGCCGGGGCGCCTGAAATCGAACTCGAAGCTACCAAATTCGATGTGGGCGGCCTGGTGGGTCGCAAATACCTTCATCGCGGCGAAGTTTTCGGTCTTGTCGTTAAATCGCTCCATCAGTTCCGGGAGGAAGATCGTGCTGCCATCGGTGCTTGCGCGGTGTTCCTGTACCCAGCCAATGCCTTTTTCCGCGAGCGATTCAGCGGTCTGGATGCTCACGTTGCGGCCGGTAAGTGCCTTGCAGTAGAGCCGCATGATCTCGCCGATCTTGGAGAGTTCGATGCGCGCAGAGAGCGTGTCGAGGACGTCTTCGCCACGGGTCGATTGGAGGCGGAAGTAGGCTTCGCCGCCATCGTGGCTGGCCTGGAGGATCTTGAGGCCGTGGTTGTGCCACGGCTCGAGCTCATCGATGCGGATCCGATTGAGGACGGTCGGGACGCTGGTTACGAAGTCCATCGCCGCGTAGGCGGAATACGGCGCCAACTGCTCGGCCAGTTCAATGACCTGGTGGTGGACATCGGGATCGAGTTCGGCGAGGGCGGCCGAGGCTTCTTCGAAATACTGGAACGCCGAGCGGTTATGTCCTCGCGCGACCTGGGCGGAGAGCACGAGATACCGTTCGCGCACCGGTGCGTGGACTTTCTGGATAAGGACAGCACCGCGCTCGAAATAGAGACGCGAATCGGCCCAGCTCGATTGAGCGAGTTCGACGGCGAAGGCGATGAACGGCAGGCGGTCGTCCTCATCGAGCTTCTGAAGGACGGCCGGCGCCGAAGAGAGGCAGGCAGAGGCGAGCTCGTAGCTGTGCCGCGAGAGTTCGTCGATGAAGAGGACGAGGCGTGCGGCCTGGCCGATTCGCATGACGCGAAAGACTGTCGGCGCGAGGTCGAAGAACTGCGCGGCGAGCGAAGAGCTCTTCCAGTTGCCTTTGTACAGTCGCCGCCCGAGATCTGCCCACTGGCGAACATGGGCGGGCCCGACGGCCTCCATGGTCGCGGGCGCCGCTCGCAGGAAGCTCACGGCGAGGGGAGCTGATTCGCCGGCCATTTGCACGGATTCCCTGCCGAGGGTCTCGATCGCATCCCAGGTGGCATTGGCGGGCATGGCCGTGCCGGCCTTGAAATACTCAACTGCTGCCTCCCACGAACGAAGGCTAATGGCGGTGAGTTCGACGCCGGTCTCGGCCCAGCTCTGCATCTGCGATGGCGTGAGGCGAGGGGCGAGGGCCCGCAGGGCGGCCTCGTAATGCTGCTCCAGTGGAGCGGGGAAGCCTGAAAGCCGTTCATGGTGGCGAGCCAGGAGTTCTCCAACGATAGTCATGCGTCCTGGTGTGCCTCCGAAGGTTGTGCGTGCCGAACACGGGAAACGCGGGCGATGAACGGTAGCGGTTGCAGGCTCATGCCTCTCCCGAGTGTTTCACGAAATTGCGGGTGGGATCCTTGTAATCGTAAAAGACAACCTCGTCTGTTGTCGTGTCCCACGTCGCGCAGGAGAGTTGAAAGTCGTTTCGATGGTCTCGCGGGTCGCCGGCCGAGCCAGGGTTGATGACGAGAACGCCGCCGAATCGCTGAGCCATCTTGAAGTGGGTGTGGCCAACGATCAGCGTATCGCATTCCAACTCTGAAGCCTTGGCCCAGATGGTTTCATTCGGATAGTGGTATTCCTTCCAGGGTTCCCACGGCGAGCCGTGGGTCATGACCACCCTCTTGCCATCAACCACTTCCTCGATCCGGTAGGGCTGCTGGCGCATCCACTCCACGAGGTCCTGATCGACTTTGGGCGAGGCGAGGGCACGTTCACCATCACGGCTGAGGATGGTCTCTTCGTGGTTCCCAAGCACAACCCTTGCGCCAACTTCCCGCAGCCGTGCGACGACTTCGTTCGACCAGCGAAACTGGAAGACCGAATCGCCGGCACACCACAGCTCATCGAACGGCGCCATCAGGCCCAGTGCCTGTTCGAGGCCGCCGAGGTTGCAGTGGATGTCGGAGAGGAGGGCGAGGCGGGTCATTGAGTGCCCGGTACTGAGTGCCCCGTGCCCGGTGCCGAAGTGCCAGTGCCCGGTACTGAGTGCCCGGTGCCCGGTGTCCGACGCCCAGCGTCCGGTACCGAGTGACCGGTGCCAGGCGAGCTAGGGTTTAGCGAACGGCGAAGCCCCGAGACGACCTTGCCGGTTTCATCCACAAGCTTCAAAAGCTGGCCTAGCCTTTCGGGTTCGATGTAGCCCACGTCCGAGGCTATGTACAGGTGCGACCGGACTTCCGCCAACGACGCCTTCGCAATGTCGAGGTAACGACCGAACTCCGTGTTGCGGTTTTTCTCAAAGCCTTCGGCGATATTAGCCATCACTGAAACTGCCGCCCGTTGGATCTGCCCGGAAAGGCCGAAGTCGCGACGAAACGGGTCGTCTCGTGTGCAACGGTAGACCTGTCCAGCCAGCTCTCGCGCCCGCTGCCAGGCTACGAGGTCCTCAAACCGATAGACGGCCATGTGAAACCCCTGCAGGAACCGGGCACCGGGCACTTTGCACTCGGCACCTACTCGAAGATGCTCGTCACCACTTCCTCGATGCTGCGTTGGACTTCGGGATCGTCGGTGAGGGCCCAGGTGATGGCGACCTGGCCGGCGCGGCGAGGGGCAACGCCTTTGGCGATGAGGCGACCGGCGTAGATGAGGAGGCGTGTGCTCACTCCCTCGCCGAGGCCATGCTCTTTCAGGTTGCGGACCTTCTCGCCAAGGCGGGCGAGGTCCATCGCGGTTTCTTTGGTGCAGCCCGCTTCGTGCTCGATGATCGCTGCTTCCTGCTCGCGCGGAGGATAGTCGAATTCGATGGCAATGAAGCGCTGGCGCGTGGAGTGCTTCAGGTCCTTGAGGGCGCTCTGGTAGCCCGGGTTGTAGGAGATGACGAGGAGGAAGCCTTCCGCGGCCTCGATCACCTGGCCGAGCTTTTCGATTGGCAGCAGGCGCCGGTAGTCGGTGAGGGGGTGGATGAGGACGGTCGTGTCTTTTCGCGCTTCGACCACTTCATCGAGATAGCAAATGGCCCCGACCTTCACGGCACGGGTAAGGGGGCCGTCGGTCCAGCGGGTGCCGTCCGTATCGAGGAGGTAGCGGCCGACGAGATCGCTGGCGGTGAGGTCCTCGTGGCAGGCGACGGTGATGAGCGGCATGCGGTGCTCGGCCTGCTCGCCACTGTTGGTGGCTTTCATCATCGGGCGGCCGAGCCGGTAGGCCATGTACTCGACGAAGCGCGTCTTGCCAGCACCGGTGGGACCTTTCAGCAGAACGGGGATCCGTTCCTCGTAGGCTGTTTCGAAGAGTTCGACCTCATCGCCGATGGGGAGGTAGTAGGGTTCATCGTGGACGGCATATTCCTCGACGTTGAATACGGATGCTAATGGTTCGATTGCCTGTTCAGTCATGCTTCGTTACCTCCCGGCCGCGTTCTGCAGCTTGTTCTGTAGTTCGTCCCAGGCGCCCTGGATGGCTTTCTCGAGGTCTTCGAGCGAGCCGTTGTTGGTGATGACGAGATGCGAGCGCGCGATTCGCTCATCGTTGGAAAGCTGGGAATCGATGCGTGCACGGGCGGCGGCTTCATCGAGGCCGTTCCGTTCGGCGAGCCGCTTCACGGCCTGTTCTGGTTCGACAACTACTGCCCAGATCTCGTTGACGAGGTCTTCCCAACCGGCTTCGAACATGACGGCCGCTTCGAGGACGACGAGCGCGTTGCCCGCAGCTTCGAATTCGGAAAGGGCTTCGCTGGCGAGCTTGCGAATTCCCGGCCAGACGATATCGGTCAGGCGCTTCAGTTCTTCGGGCTTGCCGAAGACTTTGCCGCCAAGGACGCGACGATCGATGGTGCCGTCGGCGGCAACGAGGTCATCGCCGAAGGCTTTCACAACGGCGGCAAAGGTATCGGTGCCGGGGTCGTAGGTTCGGTGGCCGAGCACGTCGGCATCAATTACGGGAATGTCGCGATCTTTGAAAAAGCGGGTCACGGTTGACTTACCGCTGGCGATCCCACCCGTCAGCCCAATGACATGCACAAGGTACTCCGAAAGGAACGAATTCGTGGAACGAACAGTTTATCGCTGTGCGTGGAGGGCGGGCAAACGGACCGATCTTACGAAAGGATCAGGCGAGCGCGATTCCTCGGAGCACGGCGGGCACAGGTAGGGCAGTGGTAAACCACACGGATGCCATGGCCACACTCCGTGTCGACCAGGGCAAGGTCGCTTTCGGCGTAGCGTTCACCGAAGTTGGCAAGCGCTCCGACGACGACCCCAAGCTGGTGTCCCTTTGCGGTCAGCTGGTAGGCGTAGCGCTCGGGGTGGTCCTGGTAGAGGCGGCGCGTGACGATTTCTGCTGCCTCGAGATCCTTCAGGCGGCGTGAGAGCACCGCCGGTGGGATGCCTTCAACCGAGCTGCGGAGTTCGGTAAAACGCGACTTGCCGCGGAGGAGGTCGCGGACGATGAGTAACGTCCACTTGTCGCCCACGAGATCGAGTGTGCTGGCGACTGGACACCTGACGTTGCGAACCATGTGACTACCATCCGGGTGAGCGTTGCGTTATGCTACGCACGCGGGGCAGTAAGTTCAATTTGTGAACCGACTCGCGCCAAAAGCCGGAGGTTCCAATGCTCACAACCACCCCCGCAATCCTGCGCCGTTCGCTGGATGGGATCACACCCACCGTCGACGAGGCCTTGATTCTCGCTGAAGAAACCGACCTCGGGCCGCTTCTCGAGACGGCCGCAGCGTTGCGCGATTCCTACCACCGCAACGTGATTTCGTACTCGCGCAAGGTTTTTATCCCGCTGACACAGCTCTGCCGGGATGTTTGCCATTACTGCACGTTCGCGAAGCCGCCGGTGCCGGGTCAGAGAGCGTATATGACGCCCGAACAGGTCCTCGAGGTTGCACGTGCTGGCGCGGCCCAGGGCTGCAAAGAAGCGCTGTTCACGCTCGGCGACAAGCCAGAGCTCCGCTACAAGGTGGCGCGCCGGGAACTCGACGAAATGGGCTATGCGAGCACCATCGCCTACCTGACGGCGATGGCTGAACTGGTGTACCGGGAGACTGGCCTGCTGCCGCACGCCAACCCCGGCGTGATGACTCGTGAGGAGATTGCAGCCCTGAGGAAAGTGACGATTTCGCAGGGGATCATGCTCGAAAGCGTGACCGACCGGCTGCACGAAAAGGGCCAGGTTCATTACGGTTCGCCGGACAAGCACCCGGCGCCACGGCTGCAGACGATGCGTGACGCGGGCGAACTCCAGGTGCCGTTCACCTCTGGCATCCTCATCGGAATTGGTGAAACCCGGCGCGAACGAATCGAATCGTTCCTCGCCCTGCGCGAACTGCATGCCGAATTCGGACACATCCAGGAGATCATCGTCCAGAACTTCCGGGCGAAGGCCGATACGAAAATGGCCAATGCACCCGAACCCGACCTCGAAGACCTGCTCTGGTCAATCGCGATGGCGCGCATTGTCTTCGGGCCAGAGATGAACATCCAGGCGCCGCCGAACTTGAGTTATGACGAGTATCCCAAGCTCGTCGCAGCCGGGTTGAACGACTGGGGTGGCGTTTCGCCCGTGACGCCAGACCACGTGAACCCGGAAGCGCCGTGGCCCCACCTCGATTCGCTGCGCGAGCACACGGCAGCCTGCGGCAAAGTGCTCACCGAACGGCTCGCGGTCTACCCGGACTACGCAGCCGATTCGGAACGATGGCAGGACCCGGAGATGGCGACGGCGGTCATCCGCGCCGTCGATGGGGACGGCTTCGCTCGCGTGGAGACCTGGTCGCCCGGCGACGCCGAGACGGCCCCGCCCGAGGTGGACATCCCCCGGAAACTCGACCCCGAACGAACGTTCGACACTTCGACGCCGGAAATCCGAGCCATTCTGGCGAGGGCGGAGGCTGGCGAAGAGCTCGACGAAGCGGACCTGTCGCGGCTGTTCCAGGCCCGCGGCGATGATTACCACCTCGTTTGCGATGCCGCCGACCGGCTTCGCAAGCAGCACAACGGCGATACGGTTTCCTATGTTGTGAACCGGAACATCAACTACACCAACATCTGCTACTTCAAATGCCAGTTCTGCGCCTTCGCGAAGGGCAAGATGAGTGAGAGCCTGCGCGGGACGCCGTACGACCTCGGGCTCGACGAAATAGTCCGGAGGGCAGAAGAGGCGTGGGAGCGTGGGGCCACGGAAGTGTGCATGCAGGGCGGCATCCACCCCGAATACACGGGCGAGACCTACCTGAACATTCTCGGGGCGGTGAAAGATGCGCTGCCGGAGATGCATATCCATGCGTTCAGCCCGCTCGAAGTTTCGCAGGGCGCCGAAACCCTGGGGATTCCGGTGCCAGAGTTCCTTCGACAGCTGAAGGCAGCCGGCCTTGGGACGCTTCCGGGCACGGCTGCCGAAATCCTCGACGACGAAGTGCGAGTGACGCTTTGCCCGGACAAGCTGACGACCCAGGAGTGGCTGGACGTCGTGGAGGCTTCCCACCGCGAAGGGTTCCGGACGACTACGACGATCATGTACGGTCACATCGATAGGCCCGTGAACTGGGCTCGCCATCTAATCGCCCTGCGCGAACTGCAGAAGCGGACCGGTGGGATCACCGAATTCGTTCCGTTGCCGTTCGTGCACATGGAGGCGCCGATCTACTTGAAGGGCAAGGCCCGCCAGGGCCCAACGTTCCGCGAGGCGATCTTGATGCATGCGGTGGCGAGGATTGCGCTCGATCCGTATATCACCAACATCCAGGTTTCCTGGGTGAAGATGGGTGTCGAAGGCGTGAAGGCCTGCCTCGCCGCGGGCGTGAACGACATGGGCGGCACACTGATGAACGAAAGCATTTCGCGTGCGGCGGGAGCAGCCTACGGCCAGGAACTGCCACCCGAAGAGATGGAACGGACGATCCGCTTCATGGGCCGGACACCGCGTCAGCGCAACACACGCTACGGGCCGGCGCCGGAGGATCGCCAGATCGCTTCGTTCAACGCGGCCGAACTGGCGCCGATCATCCTCACCCCGGTGAAGAAGTACGAGCGTAAGAAGGAGATCGTCCGGGCATAGCACAGGGGGTTGCACCCCAACTATTGCGCTGTACAGTGCCGAGCATTCGACAGAGGGCGGAGGCGAATGTGGAGCGCACGAGCACCAACCGTTGGGGTCTGATCCTGCTTGTGCTCGCGCAGGGCGTATCCGTCACCGGGGACATGGTGTTGCTGACGGCGGCCTCGATCGCGGTCTTTCGTGCCACGGACTCGGCTACATCGGTGAGCCTGCTGTTGGGGCTCGCAGCCATCCCGACGGTTGTCCTCGGCCCAGTGGGCGGAACGTTTGCGGACTGGTTCCCACGGCGCCGAATCCTTGTCGGCGCCGACCTCCTCGCGACTGCTGGATGCCTCGTCGCCCTCGGCATCAGCGAAACGTCGTCAACGGTGGTCACCGCCTTCATCGCGGTTGCCCTGTTGGCCGCACTCGGTGCTTTCTACCGTCCAGCGGCGCAGGCGTTGCTCCCATCATTGTCGTCGCCGGAGCAACTGGGACGGGCGAATAGCGCACTCCGCCTGGCGACGGGCCTGGCAAGCATCCTCGGCCCGGCACTTGCTGCGTTCATGATCGAACGGCGGGGGCTGGATTTCGTCCTCGCGGCCGATGCGGCGACGTTCCTGGCTTCGGCCGTGCTGGTGCTGTTTATCCGCCGGATCCCCGCGCGAGTTCACACCGGTCCGCGCCGCAATCCGTTTGGCGATGCGTGGGCCGGCCTTGACTACTCAATGAAGAACCCTCGCATTCGAACGGTGACGAGCGCGATCGGGGTGGTGATGCTGGTGGGGACACTCGTGAACACGGGAACGTTGCCTCTCGTTTCGCGGGCCCTGGAATTGCCCGAGAGCCGCTATGGCACCCTCCTCGCAATCGAAGGCGCTGGGGCGATGGGACTGGCCGTGATCTTTTTGACCGTGGGAACCGGCAGGCGATTGCTGGTGACCGGCGCCTTTGCGCTCATCGGGACGGGCGCTACGACACTGGTGCTTGGCGCGGCAGAGGGGTTCGGCGTTGCGGCGGGCGCGATCCTGTTCCAGGGGGCCAGCGTTGTGGGACTGCAGGTAGCGTTTTCAAGCTACTTGCAACAGGAAGCCGTAGACGCGTTTCGGGGGCGGGTGATGAGCCTGGTGGGGATGGTTGCCTCATTCGCGCAGTTAGTCGGATACGCCGTAGCGGGACCGGCGATCGAATGGCTGGGTCCGCGCTCGGCATTCATGATCGCCGGGATTGCGGTGTGCCTCGTCGCGATCCCGGTCGTTGCAATCGCCTTCGGCGCAGCCAGGGCAGAGCGGGCCGAGAGAGTAGCCTCCGCCTGACGCTGAGGCCTGGCTGCGGTAGATTTTGCGGAAATCGGCCGGAGAACAAATGGACGCACTCGAAGGACTGACCGTGCTCGATTTCACGAGCCACATCGCGGGACCTTACGCGACAAAACTGCTCGCTGACATGGGTGCGCGCGTGATCAAGGTCGAAGCCCCAGGAGGCGATTCATCGCGCCGCCTTCCGCCCTTCGTGGACGATGTGCCTGGACCCGACCGAAGCGCAACCTTCCAGTATCTGAACACGAACAAGCAGTCCATCACGGTGGACCTCAAGACCAGGAAGGCCGGCGAGGTGGTGCGCAGCCTCGCGGCGGTGGCCGATCTGATCGTGACCGCGAGTTCACCGGCGCAGGAAGTGTCGCTCGGCATCGACTACGCAACGCTTTCGAGCTACGCCGAGGTGCCGGTACTCTCAATAACAAACTTCGGCCACGAGGGGCCTTACCGGGATTACCGGCTGTCAGACACGGTGCTCTACGCGATGGGCGGCGAAATGTACTCGCACGGAATCGCGGGACGCGAGCCGCTGAAACTCGGGGGAACGGCCACGCTGCTTCAGTGCGGCGCAATGGCCGCCGTCGCGGCGATGGGGGCCATCCATGCCTTCGAAAACCACGGGATTGCACAACTCGTCGAAGTACCGCTATTCAATGTCCAGGTGAACAATATCGACCGGCGAAGCGCGGCGATCCTCGGGTACCGCTTCTCCGGCCGGATCCAGCAGCCGGCGGCCAATGCCTCCGCCGGCCTTGCGGGTGGGATCTATCCCGTCGCCGATGGCTACGTTGAACTGACCGCTTCGGCAGGGAATTACTGGCGGCGCTTCGTCGAGATGGTCGATGACGATGCCCTCCGCGACCCCAAATGGGAGAACCCGATGACCGCTCTGAACCCCGCAGCAAAGGAAGAGGCTGACGGAATCATCTACCCGTGGATGCTCGCCCGGTCGCGGGCGGAAGCATGGGAAGCAGCACGGAGCGCTCACGCGATGATGGCGCCGCTCAACACGGGAGTAGACCTCTGGGCGGACGAGAACTTCCATTCGCGCGGGCTGTGGACCGAGGTGGACCACCCTGAACTGGGGGCGCTGCCAATGCTCGGCCGGCCTTATGCATTCGAGGAGACACCGTGGCGCATCCGAAGCGCCGCGCCGCGTCCCGGTGAGCACACGGAGCTCATCCTCCGGGACATCGGCATGTCGGCGGCCGCGATTTTCGAGCTTCGCGCTGAAGGAGTCGTGGCATGACCGAAAACCTGCCCCTCTCGGGTGTGCGGATCTGCGACTTTACGGCAGTTTGGGCTGGCCAAACCGCGACGATGTACCTCGCAGATATGGGCGCCGAGTGCATCAAGGTTGAGAACCCCTACATCTGGAACCCGATGACGCGCGCCGCATCGCCGCGCATCACCGGTGCGGTCGCCCAGATGCTGCCGCCATGGATCGCCGGGCATCCACCGGAGCCTGGCCCTCGACCGTGGAACAACAGCCCGGCGTTCATCCAGGTAATGCGCAACAAGAAATCGTTCACGGTCGACAGCCGCCGTCCAGAAGGGCTGGCAATCGTCCAACAACTCATCCGAATCAGCGACATCGTTGCCGAAAACCTGGCCTTGGGCACGCTCGAGAAGATCGGGCTCGACGACGATGCGATTCGAGAGCTTCGTCCCGATGCGATCATCCTGCACATGCCGGCCTTCGGGCGGACGGGCGCCTACGTCGAGGGCAGGGGCTACGGATCGCATATCGATGGGGTGGCCGGCTCGACGGTGCTTCGCGGGTATCGAGATTCCGCGCCCGCTGACAACGTCAGTATCTTCGCCGGGGACTTCTGGGGCGGAATCCATGGCGCCTTCGCGGTGATGGCCGCGCTGCGGCATCGGCGACGGACGGGCCGCGGCCAGGTCATCGAAATGGCCCAGGTTGAATCCTCGGCTCACATGTTCCCGCAGGCCGCCCTCGATGCCGCCTGGAACGGCAGGGAACACGGTTCGGTTGGCAACCGAAGCATCGAAGGGTTCGTGCCGAACGGCGTGTTCCCCGCTTCTGGTGCGAATCAGTGGCTGGCGATCAGTTGCCGCTCGGACGCCGAGTGGACTGGCCTGGTTCGTGCGATGGGCAACCCGGCATGGGCGGCACGGCCGGAATTCGAAACACCAACGGGGCGAGCGCAGAGCGAAGGCAGGATCGAAGAAGAGGTTGCGGCGTGGACAGCCAATCATGACCGCGACGATCTGTTTCACCTCCTGCAGGCAGCGGGCGTAACCGCGGGGCCTGTCCTCAACGCGGGCGAGGCTGCCGAAGACGCGCATCTTGCTGCCACCGGCGCGTGGAAGCGGCTCCCCGCAACTGAGGATTATCCAGAAGTCGACTGGCTTCGGCCGGCGTATCGCTTCTCGAAATCGAATGTGGACTTGCGACAGCCGCCATGTCTCTTCGGCGAACACAACGACTACGTCTATCGCGAAGTGCTGGGACTTTCCGACGCCGAGGTGGAGCGGTTACGCGCGGACGGCCATATCGCCGATACGTACGCGCCGGAGGTCATCGCCGGCAGTTGATTGTGTTGCAGCGTCGCTTCTCGGATGACGCGGCGCGGCATGGTTCGCGTACCATGTGCGACGCATGGAACCGGTTATCCAGTACGCATCGACTCGCGACGGCGTGAACATCGCCTTCAGCACGTTCGGGGAAGGTCCCCCCGTCGTGATCCTCCCCGTTTTGCCGTTGAGCCACCTCCAGCTGGAGTGGCAGATGCCCGGGATGCGCGAATTCATGGAGGCATTCGCGCGCGACCGCCAGCTGATCCGTTTCGATGCGCGGGGATTGGGGCTCTCGGATCGGGAGCCATCCGACCGCTCACTCGACGCTCACCTGCTTGATATGGAGGCCGTCCTGGATAAGCTCCGGCTTGAGCAGGTGGCACTGTTCGCCGCCAGCTATTCAGGACCAATGGGCATTCGCTTCGCCGCCCGGAATCCCAACCGCGTCAGTCACCTTATCCTCTGGTGCACGCATGCCTATCACGGCGATGTCGTCGCCAGACTTCCGCAGCAGCTAAACCAACAACGCCAGGCGGTGAACCAGCTCGCGGGTATCGACCGGGACCTCTATATCCGCACCTACCTCCACCGAGCCGTTGGCTGGACCGAGGGCGATACGGCAAATCGCTTTGTCGAGGTCGCCAAACAGAGCATCGATCCGGATCAGTTCTTCGAGAATCTCGGGAACCATGCCGCCTTCGACGCTCGTGCCGACCTTGCGGACGTCGCCTGTCCGACGCTTGTGTTGCATCGGCCCGCCTTCGTCGGCTCGAACGTAGACGTTGCCAAGCAGCTCACCGGGGCAATTCACGACGCACGGCTCCTGCTGATGGAAGGTGACTCAGTCGCGCCGTTTATCGGGGATTCCGCACGAGTGCTCGAGGCGGCGATCGCATTCCTGGACGAGGGTGCTCCGTCGCACAGGGCAAACCATGACAGCACGATGCGAACCATCGTCTTCACCGATCTCGAAACGCACAGCGAGGTGTTCCGCCGGATCGGAGATGTTCGTGGACGGGAAGTACTGCGCGAACATGAACGCACCGTTCGCGATGCCCTGCGGCAGTTCGGGGGCGAAGAAGTGAAGTCGTATGGCGATGGATTCCTGGCTTCGTTTCATTCGACGCAAGAGGCACTTGGCTGCGCCATCGAGGTACAGCGGCAGACGGCGACGGCCGAGCCAATTCACGGCGAACGGCCCAGGGTTCGGGTTGGCATTAATGCCGGCGAGCCCATCGCCGAAGGCGACGACCTCTATGGCGACTCCGTGACGATCGCGGCCGAACTCGCAGGACGCGCGAACGGAGGAGAGATTCTCTGCTCATCGGTGGTCCGGGAACTCGCGGCCGGTAAGGGCTTCCAGTTCAGGCCGCGAGGAGAAGAGACGATTCACGGCGCGGAGGGAGGGGATGGAGCGGTGCGGGTGTACGAGCTCGAATGGCGTGACGCAGAAGCGCACTGAACACGCCAGTGGGGGTGGGGGATGCCGAGCGATGGGGCGGCTTCGCCGGGACGCGATCGGCCGCGTGGGTCACCTGGTACCCCCGACAGGACTCGAACCTGTGCCTTCGGCTCCGGAGGCCGACACTCTATCCGCTGAGCTACGGGGGCAACTCGGTCTTGAATGGTAGCCTGTAGCGGCCTTTGCCGCACGCCGACGGACGTGTTTCACGTGTGGTTGAGGGCCAGGGCGGCGGCGCCAAGGAGGACCGCCTGGAGCATCCCGGATGCGGCCATCATCCACAGCCCGGCTGCACGCTCTCGCGCGTGCAGGGCCACGCCGACGATGGCGTTGAAGGCGAGGATGCCGCCGCCCAGGTAGGCGATTCGGAGCAGTTCACTCTTGTCTCCGACGCGCACAATTCCGCCAAGTTCGGGGAAGCTTAGCTCGACGATACTCGGAAGGCCGGGGTAGCTGGCGAACACATATCCGCCGAGAAGGATGAAGACCAGCGCCGCGATGCCGAACGTGATTACTGCCGTTTGATCGCGCCAGAACGGAAGAGCAGCAAGTCCTTCGGCGGTTGAACGGTGGGAGAAGTTGTCGGTCGGGGCGAGTGCGGCACGAGCCTGGATCTCCTCGGCGAACGCTGCCTGGTCGAGGACCGTGAGTGCGTAGGCCTCGCCGGTGGTGACGAGGTAGAGGAGTTCATCGGCAGTGCTGTGGGTGGAAAAGAAGAGGGTGAAACCGACTCGCTTCACATCGGCTTCGCCGACGTGGCAGCCCCACCAATTCAGGCCGCTGATCCGGGATGCGTCGAGCGTTCGGCCGGGGATGAGGCGTTGGATCGCAGCGATCGGAACGACGATTCTGCGAAAGCCCCAGCGGATGGTGAGCGCCTCCCGGTCGACGACGTAGCTCATGGTCCCAACGGCATAGGCCCAGTTCGCAAAGAGCACGCCGAGGGAGGTCGCAGCGGCGCACGCTGCCCAGGCGAGGAATGTCTTGAATTCCGCATCAGCGCCGGCGGCTACCCCCGCGGCGAGTACCGCGGCGACGAACGCCCACGCTGCGAGCCCGCCCCCGACGATGACACCGAGTGCGCGCGGCGGCCGGAATTCAATCGGCTCTAGCGAGCGACGCGCGCGCGTGCCGGGGTGCACCATGCCTTGTATTTCTCGCTCTTGCCACGAATCGCGTCGTAGAACAGCGCACTGAGCTTGCTTGTGATTGGCCCGGGCGATCCCGTGCCGACTGCCCGCCGGTCGATCTCGACGATCGGGGTGAGGTGGGCGGCGGTACCCGTCATGAAGACTTCGTCGGCGATGTAGAGTTCGGTCCGGTCGATCTCGCGCGGGATGACGTCGATGACGAGGTCATCGGCAGCCATTTGCATCACGCTCTTGGCGGTGATGCCCTCGAGGACGTTGTCGGCCGGGCCGGGCGTGATCAGCTGGCCATGGCGAATCATGAAGATGTTTTCGCCGCTACCTTCGGAGACGTGGCCGTTTTCGTTGAGCATAATCGCTTCATCGAAGCCGTTGGCGTTGGCTTCGCTCTTGGCGAGCGCGCTGTTCACGTAGATGCCGGTCACCTTCGCGCGCGGCGGGATGCCGGTGTCCTGGACGCGCCGCCATGTGCTTGTGTGGCAGCGCGCAGTTTCGGGCAGGTAGGCCGGGAAGGGCGAGAGGAAGATGAGCGTGTCGCTTTCGACGTTATGAAGCCGGACGCCGAGGACTTCGCCGGAGAGGTAGACCATCGGGCGCAGATAGACGTCCTCGGTGAAGCCGCTGCGCTCGACCAACTCGACCGCGATTTCGGCGAGCTTGTCGACCGAATCCTTCATCTTGAGCCCGAGGATGTGCGAACTCTGGCCGAGACGTTCGAAGTGTTCTCGCGAGCGGAAGAGGTAGGTGGTCTGAGCGTCTTCGTTCCAGTTGCCGCGAATGCCTTCGAAGACAGCCGTCCCGTAGTTGAAGGCGTGCGTCATGATCCCGATCTTCGCTTCGCTGAGAGGGACGATGTTGCCCTGAAAGTATGCGTAGGGAGTTGGCATGACGGGTCCTCGCGGCGAATGAGATGGTGAAAAATAGCCTACATCGGAGTAAGCGTTCGCGCTTCTGCTATTCCGCTGGCAGGTCGCGGCTGAAGAACGTCCCGTCTTTGCATTCAGGGACATCAAGTTCCTTGGCAGCGAGGCGGCGCTGGACATCCTTTGGCGGGAGCGGTGGGTTGCGAGTGACCAGCGAGGTTGGATCCGAAACCGCATCTTCGAGGTATTTCACGAAATCAGCATTGTACTGAACGAGGTCTGCAGGGGGGTTCGCAGCTTTCATCTCGGTGATGAACGCGCGAATGACGTCTGCTATCTCATCGGCACTGGTCTTACTGATAAGCGCGTTCGAGAACTCGGAGGTACCGGCGCAGATGGTTGCAAGGTAGGCCTCATCGGTGCCGGTGCCACCCGTCGTTGTGGTGGGGTCCGATTGGGATTTGCTGTCGCCGCAGGCGCTCATGACCAAAAGAAGCGGGAGGAGCATGCCCCCCGCAGCCAGTAATTTTCGCATCTGGAAATGCTACAACCCGGGGCCGTTAGGCGAAGTTCAGAGAAGGATCCGCTTCGGAGCGGAGCGCGGTTCGCGGCGCCAATTGTGGACCAGGTAGCGCCGCATTCCCGCGGCATCGATGACTTCGACGCGACAGCGGGAAGCCACCCCGACGGTCTTTGTGGCACCCGCACTCCAGGCTGCTGCCGACGCTGCCTCAACTGCGAATACCGATTCTGCTTCGCGAAGGGCATCGAGTTGGGCGAGCCCGAGCTGGAGCAGCCAGCCGAGATGGAGTTCCGCGAGGCCGAAGTGAAAATCACGGTCGCCGAAGGTCATCGAGACATGGTCCGGCGCGGAATCGGCGCCAGCGAAAAGCAACGTCGAACCGAAGTGCGAAAGCGAGAAATCCGTGGCGACTCGATAGAGCGGGCCAAGTACCTCGTGGGCAGCGAGGATTTCAGCGGCGCGGAACGCGTGCAGTTCGAACTGGGTCGCGTGGTGCTCGGCAGAAATGGCAATGCCGCCCGCATCGAGCCAATCCTGCCATTCTTGTGCTCCGGTGCGGAGGAGGTAGAGCATGCCCGCCTGATGATCGGCGGCAGCACGGATCAATGGGGTGGCCGCCGAATAGTTGCCCCATTGGAGTGCATGCAACGCCTGCAGCCGGGCGAGCCAGGCGCGCGACCAGAGCCCCATTGCGGAAACCATCTGTTGCGATCGGAACTTCGCTCCCGAGGAGGCCTCGGCGATTTTGCCCTCGAGGTTGAGCCCATCGAGGACCAACTCGAATTCGGCGCCGAGGACGAACGATGACTGGCGGTAGGCATCGGCACTGCCCGCTGCGTCGTTCGGCGGTTTCGTCGCGAGTGTCGCGATTGGGAACACCTTCGGTGGCGAAACGCGAAGCGCCATCGAGTCAGCCGTTCATGGCTTTCTGATAGCCCTGGATTACCGGGTCATCGAACCACGGCGCGAGGGCAGCCTGGCGATCGGGCAGCGCCCGGCTCATATCGAGCGCATGCATCGGATCGTGCTTGCACCAGCCGCGGAGGTAGGAGGCAAATGGAATTTCCGATGGTGCGCGTTTGGAATCGCCGCCGAACTTCATCATCCGGGCGAGGTCGTCGTCCGTGAGCACTACCATGTGAGCCATCAGTTCCGCGCGAGTCCGTGCCGCTTCCGCGAGAACTTGTTCGAGTGAGTGGTTGCGTCGAGCCTCGACCTGGCGGTCGTTCCAGCTATCGACTTCGAACGGTTTGTCTTCGGCGGTCCTCGCCGGCGTAGGCTCCTGTGCGTGCATGGCAGCGAACATGTTGCCTACCGGGACATCGATGGTGGCGAGGTGGGCGATGAAGTCACGGACCAGCCATGTGCTCTGGGGCACCGGGCGAGTCAGTTCTTCGGGCGAAAGCGAGCGACAAAAGTCCTCGAACCGTGCGCGATGTCCGTCCAGTTCATCGATGATCTGTTGCACTGCAGGAACGGTCATTCGTCCTCCTCGAGATCGGCATCCGGGTGGTTCGCAACATACTCCCTTGCGTCTTGCAGCAGCGTTACCTGCCATGCGCGAGCCGTTTCCGTTGGGAACTCTGCATCGAGCAGCCAGTTGAGCACGAGTGGATCCATTCGGGCTTCGCGAATTGCATCGAGCAGCGGGATGGCGTGTTCGAGGCAGTGGCCGCTGAATACCTCGAACGTCTGGAGAAACGACCGCGGGCCGAAGTCGCCAGCGGCACGGTCGTCGGGAATTGCGGCAAGGGCGGCGATGAGACTGTTCAATCCTGCGCCGAGCAGCGCGAGGATTTCCGGAAGGGACGCATTCTTGTAGCGCGCCGCGGTTTGAGCGTTCACCTTGCCCGGATCCCAGCCATGTGGGACCGGCGGTTCGCCGAGGAGCCAGTTGCGGACCATTTCCGCGTAGTCGTTGAGCGACTGGCCGAGGTGGGCCAAGAGCTGGCGAACCGTCCATTCGTAACCGGGAACCGGTCGATCCAGCCCGCCCTCTGGCGCGAGGGTGGCGATGTGCTTGACGGTTGCCTGTTCGTAGATGAAGCGATCGGCGATAGCACGGACTTCTGGCGTCATCTCAGTGCCGTGCACGCGGAGGGCGGCGGTCGGTCCGTGGCGCGCGACCGCGGGCCGCGGGTTCCTTCGCTGGCCGCGGGCCGAGCTGGCGGATGGAATCCCAGCCTGCGTAGGTAGCACCGGGGCCAAGTTCGGCTTCGATTTCGAGGAGCCGGTTGTACTTCACCGTGCGTTCGCTGCGGGCTGGCGCACCAGTCTTGATCTGGCCAGCGCCGGTGGCGACGGCGAGGTCGGCGATAAATGTGTCTTCCGTCTCGCCGGAACGGTGGCTGATGACCGCAGTCCATCCGGCGCGGTGGGCCATCTCGATGGCTTCGAGCGTCTCGGTGAGCGTGCCAATCTGGTTGAGCTTCACGAGCACGCTATTCGCGGACTTTTCGGCGATCCCCCTACGAATGCGGTCCACGTTCGTGACCAGGAGGTCGTCGCCAACGATCTGGCAGGACTCGCCGATTTTGTCCACGAGCGATGCCCAGCCCGCCCAATCGTCTTCGGCGAGGCCATCTTCGATCGAGCGGATCGGGTACTTCGCCACCCAGTTCGACCAGTGGTCGACCATCTCGGCCGACGTGAGGACGCGCTTTTCCTTCGCGAGGGCGTACTTCCCGCCGCTGTAAAGTTCGGTTGAAGCAGGATCGAGCGCGATGACGGCGTCGGTGCCAGGCTTGTATCCAGCCTTTTCGATGGCTTCCAGCACGACCTGGACGGCATCTTCGTTACCGGGGAGCGAAGGGGCGAAGCCGCCCTCGTCACCGACCGACGTGATTTCGCCGCGGGCATGAAGGATGGCGTGGAGGGCATGGTAGATCTCGACGCCCATGCGGAGGCCCTCGGAGAAGCTTTCGGCGCCAACCGGCATCACCATAAATTCCTGGAAATCGGTGCTGTCGGGGGCGTGCTTGCCGCCGTTCAGGATGTTGAACATTGGTACGGGCAGGCGATGGACACCCGAACCACCGAGGTAGCGGTAGAGCGGGACTTCCGCCGACGCCGCTGCGGCGCGGGCCACAGCGAGTGAAACCCCAAGGATGGCGTTCGCTCCGAGCCGGCCCTTGTTCGGCGTTCCATCCAGTTCGCAAAGAACGCGGTCGAGTGCGCGCTGTTCGGTCGCCGGGAACCCCTCCAGGGCAGCGACAATTTCTGTGTTCACGTTGCGGACGGCCTTGAGAACACCCTTACCGCCATAGCGCTTGCCGCCATCGCGAAGTTCGACAGCCTCGTGGGCGCCGGTGGATGCGCCGGAAGGGACGGCAGCCATGCCGGCCGCGCCATCTTCGAGGACGACCGTCACGTGGACGGTTGGATTCCCGCGGGAATCCAGGATTTCGCGGGCCTCGATGGTTTCGATAAACATGGAGCTCCTTAGGCGTGCACTTCCGGGGCGTCGCTCAACGGTACGAGCGAATCCGGGCTGTCGAGATAGTCGATGTAGAGAATGCCGTTCACGTGGTCGATTTCGTGTTCGAGGGCCTCGGCGAGGAGGTCATCCTCGGCTTTGATCCGGACTTCCTTGCCGGTATAGGGATCGATCCCCTGGGCGACAACCTTGACGGACCGAGTGATCTCGCCGCGATAGCCGGGCACGGAGAGGCAGCCTTCATCGCAGCGCCGCTCACCGGAACGCTTGACGATCTCGGGATTGACGAGGGCGATCGGATTGTCGTCGCCGACATCGATCACCACGACGCGGAGCGAGACGCCAACCTGCGGTGCGGCAAGGCCGACTCCGGGCGCGTCGTACATCGTTTCCCACATGTCTTCGATCAGCTTGTGGATGGACTTATCGATGTTCCGGACTCGCCGCGCTTTTTCACGCAGGACGGGGTCGCCGGCACGGCGAATGGGGAGAATGGCCAAGGGTTCGAGCTCCGGGGCGTTCTGGTGCGCCGCTACGCGGGAGGTAGTGTATCGCGGCGACGGCGGAAGCGCCCTTGGCGAATACTTCGTGTCAGACCTACACTAAGTCCGATGGCTTCGAAAGCAACGCGAGATTCAGCGCAGAT
>JBATAT010000421.1:0-2692 GCA_049662005.1 Tepidiformaceae bacterium | reverse complement strand
ACCTCCAATCACGCGACCTGAAGCCACTTGGGCGCTACTTCCCCGAGCTGGTGGAGTCGCTGCGGACGGCCCTGCCCGGCGCGTGTGTGCTCGATGGCGAGGTCGTAATCCTGGGCGAGAACGGCCTCGAATTCGAGACGCTGCAGCTGCGCATCCACCCGGCGGAGTCGCGCGTGCGCATGCTGGCCGAGCAGACCCCGGCCTCGTACGTCGCCTTCGACATGCTCGGCGATGGCGGCGACGACTTGATGAAGACACCCTTCGGCGAGCGCCGCGCCCGCCTCGAACGCTTCTTCGAAGCCGCGAAGCCGCCCGCCTACCTCACCCCCTGCACCGCCAGCGCCGAAATCGCCCAGGACTGGTTCAACCGCTTCGAAGGCGCTGGCTTCGATGGCGTCATCGCCAAGCGCACCTCCGATAGCTACCAGCCGGGCAAGCGTGCGATGCAGAAGATCAAGCACCTGCGCACCGCCGATTGCGTGGTCGGCGGATTCCGCTGGAACAAGGGCGAAGAAGGCAAGTCGGTCGGCTCCCTCCTCCTCGGCCTCTACTCCGATGACGGCGTCTTCCACCACGTTGGGCACACGAGCAGCTTCAGCGCGCAGGAAAAGCGCGACCTTGTCGCCTTCCTCGCGCCCTACCTCACCGACGACGAGGACGAGAGCTTCGGCACCGGCCGCACCCCCGGCACTCCCAGCCGCTGGACCAGCGGTAAGGATGTCAGCTGGATGCGCCTCCGCCCCGAACTCGTCTGCGAAGTGACATTCGATTACCTCCAGGGCGCGCGCTTCCGCCACGCCGCCACCTTTAAGCGCTGGCGCCACGACAAACCGCCCGAAGACTGCAAATTCGACCAGTTCGAAGCCGCCGTCCCCTACGAACTCATGTCCGTCTTCGACGCCAAAAGCTGATTCAGGAACCGCGCTTAGGCCGAAGGGACGGAGCGTGTAAGGCGGGAATATCGACTCTTCGGCACCGTCGATGTTCTCCGAACCTTTGCGGTGCTCCTCGATCTTGCGCGCTTCGAATCCGGTCGTTTCCATCGGCCGTAGAGGTGGCTTGACTGCGCTCTGAAATTAGGTGATCCTAATGTTAAATCTTGCACGGGGCGTTCACCGTGGGTTTCTCTTTCCTTGTTGCGCTGCGCGAAGGCGTCGAAATGTCGCTCATCATCGCGATCCTCCTCGGCTACCTCCGTTCCATCGATCAAAAGCAACACTTCAAATCCGTCTGGGCAGGCGTTGTCATCGCGGGCGTTGTCTGCCTCGCCATCGGTATTGGCCTCGAAATCGCTTCGAAAGAGATGGATAAACGCATCGTTGAGGCGTTCGAAGGCTTCGCGATGATCTTTGCCGTCATCGTCCTCACGGGTATGGCCCTCTGGATGAAGAAACAGTCGCGAGGTATCTCCTCAGATCTCAAGAAGCAGGTCGATTCGGCGCTGGGCAAGGGCTCCGTCACGGCACTCGTCCTCCTCGCCGCGACTTCCGTCGGCCGTGAGGGCCTCGAAACGGTTCTCTTCCTGTTCGCCGGGTCGAGCAGCGCCAGCGGGACCACCTACGTCCTCGGTGGGGTACTCGGCTTCGCCGTCGCCGCCGTCATCGGCGTCGCGATCTATGCCGGGACCACGCGCTTCCCGATGAAGCTCTTCTTCCAGGTCTCCGGGGTCGTGCTCATCGTCCTCGCCGCAGGGATGCTCGCCTCGTCCGTCGTCAAGCTCTACGAAGCCGCGATCATCACCGACCTCGGCTCCCGCCCCTGGGACACCGAATCGTTCATCTCGATTACTTCGGATCTCGGGAAGTTCATGAACGCCCTCCTTGGCTACGATTCCGCGCCGTCAATGCTGCAGATTGGCCTCTACTGGAGCTACCTCCTCCTCGCCCTGAGCGCATTCCTGTTCTTGCCGCTCGGTGGCAAGCCGCGCCCGACCGTCCCGACCTCGGTCGGCCCCGAAGCCAAACTCGCTCCCGAAAGGTAGCCCTCGAATGAATCGCACACTCCCGCTCCTGGGCGCCATCGCCGGCGCCTTCAT
Source organism: Tepidiformaceae bacterium (assembly GCA_049662005.1). Taxonomy (GTDB): domain Bacteria; phylum Chloroflexota; class Dehalococcoidia; order Tepidiformales; family Tepidiformaceae; genus Amarobacter. Next base: position 657 of record JBATAT010000421.1, on the reverse strand, counting down.
CCTGCTTGCCGCTTGCGGTGGCGACGACGCCGACCGCCGCGTCATACAGATCGTCCAGGGAGACGAGCTCTGCACTCCTGAATCGATCGATCTCGCGCCGGGCGAGAAGGTGAAGTTCGAAGTCAAGAACGAAGGCAGCAAGGACAAGGAAGTCGAGGGCATCGAAGGAACCAAGCTCGAAGAGATCCTTGTCCCCTCCGGCAAAACAAGGACCCTGAACTACACCGCCCCGAATGAAACCGGCACCGCAAAAGTAAAGTGCTACGTCCCCGGCGGCTCGAACAACATCATCACCCTCAACATCAAATAAGGACCAGGAGCCCAAGCGACCGGCCCCCGCCCCCTCCAGGGCGCAGCGAGCCGGGAGCCAAGGAACCGAGAGCGTAAGCGACCGGCACACCCACCCTCCAGGGCGCAGCCCGCCGAGGGCCCCCAAGCCACCACCACCTGGCCGCCCTACACTAACTCGGAACTCGGAACTCGGAACTCGCACCATGATGTACCTGCTCGTCTACACCTACGGCGCGAACGCCATCGAACGCCGCGCCCCGTTTCGCGATGAACACCTCGGATTGCTGACGTCCGGCCACACCAACGGCGACGTTGTTCTCGCAGGCGCCTACACCGACCCCGTCGATGGCGCAGCCATCGTCTTCC
>JBATAT010000420.1:0-3370 GCA_049662005.1 Tepidiformaceae bacterium | reverse complement strand
GTGAAGCGGGCGGCGAACGTGCTTCACGGCGCCCGCCACCGTCCCGGCAAGCACGACGCGATCGAGGGGCTCGACCAGATCGACAAGATCGTCGACATCGACCAGTCGCCAATCGGGCGCACGCCCCGCTCGAACCCGGCGACCTACACGGGCGCCTTTGGCATCATTCGCGAAATGTTCGCCTCAGTTCCCGAGGCGAAAGCACGCGGGTACAAGGCCGGCCGCTTCAGCTTCAACGTGAAGGGCGGGCGCTGCGAAGAGTGTTCCGGGGATGGCTACAAGGTCGTCGAGATGCAATTCCTCCCGGATGTGACGGTGCCCTGCGAGGTTTGCAACGGCAAACGCTACAACCGCGAGGCGCTCGAAATTCGCTTCCGGGACAAGAACATCGCGGAAGTCCTCGACATGACGGTTTCGGAAGCGGCGGAGTTCTTCGAACGGTTTCCACGGGTGAAGCGCATCCTCGATACGCTCGAAGCTACGGGTTTGGGGTATGTCCATATCGGGCAGCCCGCGACGACCCTCTCGGGAGGCGAAGCGCAGCGAATCAAGCTCGCCAGCGAGCTCTCCAGACGCTCGACGGGACGCACGCTCTATGTACTCGATGAACCCACTACGGGTCTCAGCTTCCAGGACGTTGCCCATCTGCTGGATGTGCTGCAGCGGCTGGCCGACGCCGGAAACACGGTTGTGGTTATCGAACACCATCTGGATGTCATCAAGTGCGCTGACCACCTCATCGACCTCGGGCCGTTCGGGGGCGACCGCGGGGGCGAACTGATCGCCGAAGGGACGCCGGAGGAAGTGGCCAACGTGCCAACAAGCTTCACGGGCGACTACCTTCGGCCTATCCTCGAAGCAGCTGGAACACTCAAGGCGAAGCCGAAGCGAGTGGCGGCAAGCAGGAATGGGAAGACCCCGGACTCCGCGCCCGCTGCTCTTCCGGTGGCCACGAAGCCGATCCGTGCGCGCAGCAACGGCGCACAGGGCATCGAAGAATCAGCAAGTGCCGCCGCAGCTTCGATCGGCGAGCGAATCAGCCGTGAATCGGCGCCGATGCAAGAACGGCCCAAGACGAAGGCCGCGCAGAAGCGCGAACGCCAGGCCGCCAACCCCCGCAAGGAAACTGCCAGCGAGAAGGACCTTCGCGAGACTCGCGAACGCCGCACGGGCAGGAAAGTCAAGCCCGAGCCGACTCCAAAATCCTAAACACGGCCTTGCCCTGCGCCAAGCGGCGCGTCCTGCTCGGCCGTCACGCCCTCACCCGTCGGCCGGCTCCGAACGAGTTCTGCATTCACCGGCGGGCGCGGTAGCGGCAGTAGATTTCGCTCGTCTCGGCGTTCGGGACTGCCCAGACGAGGTCGAAGTGGGGAAGGGTCTCTCGCGTGAACGGCTCCGCGCCGGTGACCGGCGTCTTCGTGTCCCGCCCTCCGACGATCACGGGGCCGACCGTGAGGAAGAACTCGTCCACCACACCCAGATGAACCAACTCGGCGTTCACCGTCGGGCCGCCTTCGACGAGGAGGACCTCCGTGTCAAGTTCCGTTCGCATATGTTTCAACATCGCAGGGATGGACCCGTGGACGGGTAGGTCGATGACCGGCCGGCCAGTCGCCTTCAGCGCCGACCGAGCCTGTTCCGGAGCGGATTTGGAGAGATAGATGACGGCATCGAAATCGCGAGCTGTGAAGAAGACTTTGTCTAGAGGAAGATTGCCGGAGGCCGAAAGCGTCGCTGCGATCGGGTATCGCGGCTTCTCACGGGAGATCCGAATCTGTTCGAGGATCGGGTCGTTGAGACGCGATGACGTGCCGCTCGCGCGCAGCGTGCTGGCGCCGTTGAGGACAACATCCGCGCTGACGCGAAGTTCGCGCATGAGTCGCTGGTCGACCTTCGAGCCGATGCCCTGTTCGGTGCCATCTACCACCACTTTGCCGTCGATGGACATGACCATATTGATCATGATGTATGGGCGTTCTGCCGGTGCTGGGGGCAGGTCGAGCGTGGTGTAATCGGGCTTCGTCATCGTATTCACGATTGCGGAAACTCGGCGCTTCTGCAAGTCAGTAGGTGTTCGGGGCCTTGGGCACGCCAGGGAACGACGAAACCTGAGCGACCCACTCGCGTTGTTCGTTCGTATCGGGGACTTCGCGGCCGCGGGCGTGTTCGAGACGCTGCCAGGCCTCGTGGGGTTCGAGGCCGCCGAGGACCATCACCGCCGCCGCGAGGGTGGGGCTGCGGCCGACACTCGCCCAACAGTGGACGGCAATGCCGCCTCCACTCTTCAGGCGGTCGAGCCAATCGACGAGGTAGGGGTGAGCCCGCTCCAGTGCGGCGACCTGAAGGTTGCCGATGGGAAAGTGAGCGAATTCGAGGCCGATGTCTTCGCACGCGACTGGCACGCGTTCCAGCTCGCACCGGACGACCTCTTCGGGGGTGAGTGCGGAGACGAGGACGTCGAAACCGGCCTCGCGGAGCTGCCGAAGGTCGTCGTCGAGGAACCACCCGGCCCGGGGACGGCTGCACACTGCGAGTCGTCCCGGCCACGGCCCTGTCACGGGCCATATATCCAAGCTAAAGCGCCTTGATGTCGTTCACAGGATCGAGTTCGCGGTAATAACAGGTGGTATTGCCGGTGTGGCATGCAGGGCCCGAGGGGCGTGCGCGCACGAGGAGCGAGTTCGCTTCGCAATTCTTGCTGATGCTGACCAGGTGCAATCTGTTTCCACTGGTCGCGCCCTTTTCCCAGAGTTCGCCGCGGCTTCGGCTCCAGAACGTCACGAGGCCAGTTCGATACGTCTGCGCTATGGACTCGCGGTTCATCCAGGCGAGTAAGAGGACGTCGCCAGAATCAGCGTCCTGCACGACAGCCGGGATGAGTCCGTCAGCCTCGAACGTGAGCGTGGATGCTTCAGACACCGTTCGATTGTCGATTGCTGCCGGCTCGGTGTCGATCTTCGTCACCGGGTACCGGGCGGATTGGCAACCCGGCAGCGGCCAGGTGCTCTTTCACTTCGCGGATCGAGTAGGTGCCGAAATGGAAGATGCTGGCGGCAAGGACAGCGTCGGCTCGGCCTTCGGTCAGTGCTTCGACCATGTGTTCTGGGCCGCCGGCGCCGCCGGACGCGATGACTGGCACGGTGACCGCGTCGCTGATGGCACGGAGCATCGCGTTGTCGTAACCGCGGAGGTGTCCGTCGGTGTCCATGCTGGTGACCAGGAGCTCGCCCGCGCCGCGTTTCGTCGCCTCAATCGCCCACTCCACCGCGTCGAGGCCAGCCGGGTTTCGCCCTCCGTGTGTGAAGACCTCCCACTTTCCGGGTTCGCCCGGCACTCTGCGGGCATCGATCGCCACGACGATGGCCTGGCT
>JBATAT010000419.1:0-3147 GCA_049662005.1 Tepidiformaceae bacterium | reverse complement strand
TGATAGGATTCAGCAACGGTGGACGAGTTTTCCCTCCTCACCTCAATCGCTATCGCCCTTGGTCTTGCGCTCGGTGGCGGCGTTATCGCCCGCTTCGCCGGTCTGTCACCGATCGTGGGCTACCTTGCCGCGGGCGTCGTTATTTCCCCCTTTACGCCCGGTTACGATGCGGACCTCGACGCGATCCGCGAGCTTGCCGAACTCGGCGTCATCTTCCTCATGTTCGGGGTTGGCCTGCATTTCAACCTGGGTGACCTCCTTCGCGTCCGCTCGATTGCCATCCCGGGAGCGATCATCCAGGTCACTGTCGCAACAGCGTTTGGCGCCGGGATCGGGCTCGCCTTCGGCATGACTGGCCGCGAGGCGTTGGCGATGGGCCTCGCCATGAGCATCGCCAGCACCGTCGTGCTCATCCGATCGCTCGAAGACCGCGGCCTGATGAACACCATTCACGGACGCGTCGTTGTCGGCTGGCTCATCGCCCAGGATCTGCTGACGGTCCTCATCCTTGCCATCTTGCCAACCCTCGAACCCGGTGCCAACGGCGAACTCTGGCGCGACATCGCCTGGGCCATCCTTCGCGCGGCCGTATTCGTCAGCATCATGCTGATCGTCGGCGCGCGGCTCGTGCCCCGCATGCTCTCGCTCATCGCTCACACCGGCAGCCGCGAACTGTTCATCCTCGCGTTCGTAGCGGGCGCGCTCGGCATCGCCACCAGTGCCGCTGCCTTCGGGCTTTCCGTCGCGCTTGGGGCGTTTATTGCTGGCGTTGTCGTTTCCGAGACCGAAACCAGCCACCAGGTGGCCGCCGATGTTGTTCCCCTGCGCGATGCGTTCGCCGTGCTCTTCTTCGTCTCGGTCGGCATGCTCCTCGATCCGCACGTCGTGCTCGACAATTTCGGCCTGTTTATCGCGGTTACGCTGGCTGTGCTCTTCGCGAACTCGTCGATCGCCTTCATCACAGCCGGCGTCTTCCCCTATTCGGGACGGACCGCACTGACCGTCGGGGCTGGCCTCGCCCAGCTCGGCGAATTCTCGTTCATCATCGCCGACCAGAGCTTCGAAGTGGGGCTGATGGATCTCGGCACGTACAACGTCATCCTGGCCGCTGCGGCAGTCTCCATCTGCCTGAACCCGGTCGCGTTCGCCATGTTCCCGAAACTGGAGCGGATCTTCCGGCACCTTGGCCCCATCTGGCGGTTCATCGATCACCAGGGCGAAATACCGGAGCCGCCGCTCCCCCAGAGCGGGCACGTGGTCATCATCGGCTACGGCCGGGTCGGTGAACTCGTGGGCCACGCGATGGGCCAGGTAGACGTCCCGTTCGCGGTTATCGAAGCCGACCTCGCCCGTGTCCGGAAGTTGGTCGATGCGGGCATCGCCGCCATCTGGGGCGACGCCGGCCGCCACGAAGTCCTCGACCGCATTCACCTCCCGACTGCGCGCGCGGTGGTCATCGCCGTCCCCGATGAGAGCACCGCGATCGTCGCCACTGCCGCCGCACGCGAACGCAATCCTGCCATCCCGATCCTGGTTCGCGCCCGCAGTGGTGGCGAGATCGCCACTTTCCGCGCCCTCGGCGCGAACGAGGTGGTGGTCCCGGAGTTCGAAGGCGGCCTCGAATTAATGAACCAGACCCTGAGCGCGATCGGGTTCGACGCGGAGGAAGCGCTCCACCTGACCTACGCCATCCGCGACATCCACTACCAGGCGGCGGAGCGGGGTTAGGTAGAACGCGCCACCGATATTCCGGTGCTCATTCTCGCTTTGGCGATGGCGCGGTTACTGTCGGCCTCCCTCGTCACCAGTCTTTCGGACGAAGCTGAAACCGCAATGCTGGCAGCCGATTTGGTGATGCACGGCCGCAGCGGAGCACCCAATTGATGCGCCGAAAGAAGCGGACTTGTGCGACCAATCTGCTAATCTCTATTCCATGGTTACCGTTACGATTTCCGTTTCCGAAGGCGTCTATCAGTGGCTATCGGAGAAGGCCGCGACCTCAAACAGGTCGGTTCAGGCCCTGATCGAGGATCAAGTTCAGCGGTTATCGCAGGAAGACCCGGACGACCCCGAATTCGTTGCCGCCCTGGAAGCCACCATCCGCGAGAACAAGAACCTGTTGCGACGCCTCGCACAATGAGCCCGCGCTACCTTTCGTACGGCCAGTTGGTGCGTCTACACCACAGGTTGATGCTGGAAAACGCCCAAACATCAGTTTTGATCTCGCCTGAGAAGCTCGACGCGGCAGTGGCTCGACCCCGGGCGGCGGCCTTTGGCGAAGATGCGTATCCGGGACTCGCGGAAAAGGCCGCGGCCTTGCTGGAATCCCTGGTCATCGGGCATGCGTTCGTTGACGGAAACAAGCGACTGGGCTTTGCGGCGATGGTCGCCTTCCTCAAGCTCAACGGTGTCACCGGCATTCCTGCGGAGGAACCTGCCTACCAGTTGGTGCTGAGAATTGCCTCCGGTGAGTCGAACGGAGTCGATGAAATCGCCCAGCATCTAAGGATTCTCTTCGCGCCGGACCTCGAATGATCACCGGCCCAGCTTGGACTCTCGCGTTCGTTGGCCCGGACGAGCCGCTGCCGTGCGGGAGACGATGCTGGCGGCCTTTGCCGAGTACCAGCCTGTCCTGACCGTGCCCTCCAGCGCGATCGGGTTCGACGCGGAGGAAGCGCTCCACCTGACGTACGCTATCCGAGACATCCACGACCAGGCGGCGGAGCGGGGTTAGCGCCCCTCGTCGCTGGCCTCGCCCTCCCCAACCGCCTAACCTCCTTTACACAAGAGGAGGATGCCCATGGATTTCGGCATCGGCGTCGATGCAAGCCTAGGCTTGAGTTTCGAAGAACAACACACGCTCGTCCAGGAGGCGGCCAGGCTCGGCTACAAGAGCGCCTGGACCCCGAGCGGGCCACCCTTCCGCGATGGCTTCCAGGTTTGCGCGCAATGGCACGCGGCCACCTCCCAGATCGTCCCCGGCGGCCTGCCCACCGGGATCGCCGTCATCCCCGCGCCGCTCTGGACCGTGCCCTCGCTCGTGCAACAGGCGGGCACGCTCGCAGCCCTCACGGGCGGGCAGTTCACCCTCGGTTTGGGGACCGGCGGCATCTACGGCGCCGAATACCAGAAGACCTACGGCCTGCC
>JBATAT010000418.1:0-1852 GCA_049662005.1 Tepidiformaceae bacterium | reverse complement strand
GTGCAGATGCCGCAACGACCCTCCACTTTGCTGTAGAGGTCTCCTACACGGTCAACCTCGAGGACGTGACTCGCGCCTTCGACCGCGCTGGTGCGCTCCAAAAGGCGGGCCTTCGGGCTCGAGCGCTGGTGGGCGGCTACCGCGCCACCGAAGAGGCCGAACGGCTCGCCGAGAAGCTCGACGTCATCCTCGATTTGCACCATCCCGCGGCCTGAAGGCCATCGCCTCTAGTTCCCCGTGCTCGTACGCTCGTTCGGTGGGCAAGGCCATCTTTGATGTCGCCATAACATTAGTCAGTGCGCCGATTTGGCTTCCGCTCATGCTGCTTTCCGCGGTGGTGTTGGCGATCGAATTGCGCGGCAACCCGCTGTTTGTGCAGGAGCGTGTTGGCTTGCACGGCAAGACATTCCGGATGTTCAAGCTACGCACGATGCGTCATCCGAAGCCAGGGGACGATGATCACTACCCGGTCGAAGATTTCCGCACGTTTGTGTTCGCCCCGACGGATCGGCCCAACCCGCGGATCACCCGCTTCGGCGCGCTCGCGCGGAAGTGCTCCCTCGATGAGTTGCCGAACCTTGTGAACGTCCTCAAGCGAGAGATGTCGCTGGTTGGTCCACGCCCGGAGATCCCCGAAATCGTCGCCCAGTACCCACCGGAGTATCATCGCAGGCACGATAGCCTTCCCGGAATCGCCGGGCTCGCCCAGATGAACGGACGATCAGATTTGACCTATGACGAAACCGTTACCTACGATCTTGAGTACGTGGATCATCATTCGGTAGTAACCGACCTCAAGATCCTCTGGGGCACTGGTCTCGGCGTTATTCGCGGGAGCGGCGCCCGATGAGCCGCCGCTCGATCATCTCAGACCGCATCTTCAACTCGGACAACGCCCGCGGCGCTGGCGCGATGTTGCTCGATGTGATGGTGGTCGGGCTCGCCTACGTCGCCGCCCTCATGCTCCGTTTTGATGGTGATGTCCCGCGCGAGAACCTCGAGTTCGTCCTGCGGGTTTTCCCATTCATTGCCGCCCTCTACGTTCTCGCAAACCTGATTTTCGGCGTCTACCGGACAATGTGGGCCTACGGCAGCCTCGGCGACATTCTTGCCCTGCTTCGTCCTGTGCTACTTGCGACGCTGGTCATTTTCGGCGTGAACTTCTGGGTCAACGAACGCGACCTCCCGCTCTCCGTGATCCTTATCGCGGGAGAACTCATCTTCCCGGGGATGGCCTTCGTGAAAATGCGGAGCCGCTTGCTTCTTCGTCTTCCGCGCGTAGCCGTCGCATCACAGCGATTGCTCATCATCGGCGGCGGTCACACCGGGCAGGCACTCGCTCGCGAACTCCAAAATAGCCCCGGACTCAACTACCAGCCGATTGGCTATCTCGATGATGACCTTCGCAAGGTGAACCGCCGGATGCACGGGCTTCGCGTGTTCGCGACCGTTGCCGAACTTGACTCGGAAATTCGCCTCCGCGGCGTCGATGCCGTGGCTATCGCGATCCCGCGTGCCAGCGGCTCTGTCGTTCGTTCGATCGTGGCGACCTGCCAGGCTGCGAGCGTCCCCGTGCGGATTGTCCCTGGTGTCGAGCGCTGGATTTCCAGCGGACATACGAATGACGCCCTTCGCGAACTGACCCTCGACGACCTTCTCGGCCGCGAACCGGTCCAGGTCGACTACCTTGCCTGCAGCCAGTCGGTGAAAGACCGGACGGTCCTGGTGACAGGCGCCGCCGGATCGATCGGTTCCGAACTCTGCCGCCAGATAGCCACCTTCCAGCCGATGGAACTCCATCTCCTCGACAACAACGAAAGCGGTTTGTTCGATCTCGCAGCGGAAATCGCCG
>JBATAT010000417.1:0-12287 GCA_049662005.1 Tepidiformaceae bacterium | reverse complement strand
ATTGCCGCACACAAGCTCTATGGGCCGAAGGGCGTTGGCCTGCTCTACATCAAGACTCGAACGCCGTGGCAACCAATGATCCTTGGCGGAAGCCAGGAGAAGGAGCGCCGGGCGGGCACCGAAAACGTCGCTGGCATCGTGGGCCTGGCGACTGCAATGAAGCTCGCCTGGGACGAATCCGCCGCTCGCAATGCGCATGCCACCGCCATCCGGAACCGGCTGCTCTACGGAATCCCGGAACGTATCCCTGACACGGTCATCACCGGGCCAGCAGACCCGTTGAAGCGACTTTCGAACAACTTCAGTTGCTGCTTTCGCAACGTCGAAGGAGAAAGCGTGCTGCTCGCGCTCGACATGGCGGATGTGGCGGCCAGCAGCGGCAGTGCGTGCACGACTGGCGCGCTTGAACCATCGCACGTGCTGACTGCCATGGGCATCGATCCCGACCTCGCGCACGCATCCCTTCGGCTCACGGTGGGGAAGGATACGACTGACGCGGACATCGACCGCGTGCTCGAAACCCTCCCAGGCATCGTTGGCCGGCTTCGGAGCCTGGCCGGATCTGCGTAACGGGCCAACCGGATCGCCACGTTGCAAACCAGTGCTATACTGCAAATGGCACAACCTTCTTGGGAGTGGGCTCGCAGCCCACTTTTTTGTTGGAACTATGAAAAACGACCTTTTGCTCGCACTGAGCGCGCTCGCAGCCGAAAAGAACCTCCCGCGTGAGATCGTTTTTGAAGCGGTCGAAGCGGCCCTGACTTCCGCCTTCCGGCGAGAGGGTGATAACGCGCCCAATATCAACGTCAAAATCGATCCGATTGGTGGCGACATCAAAGCCTACCGCCAGATGGTGGTGGTTGATGATGTCGAAGAGCCGAATGTCGAGATGACACTTACGGACGCGAAAAAGTGGAAGCCGGACGTTCGCACCGGCGATGTTCTCGACTTCGAAGAGCAATTGCCCCCGAATGCTGGACGAATTGCCGCGCAAACGGCGAAGCAGGTCGTGCTCCAGCGGCTGCGTGAAGCAGAACGCGACGCCGTCTACGACGAATACATCGGCAAAGAAGACGAACTCATCGTCGGGACCGTCCAGCGCGTCGAAGCGCGCCAGATGATTATCGAACTCGGCCGCGGAACCGAAGCCGTTCTGCCTTTCAGCGAACAGGTGCGCAACGAACACCTGCGGCCCGGACAACGGGTCAAAGTCCTGATCCTGGAAGTGATGAAGGCGGTCAAGGGCCCTCAGGTTGTGGTTAGCCGTGCGCACCGGAACCTCCTTCGGCGACTTTTCGAAATGGAAGTCCCGGAGATCAAGGCGGGCACCGTCGAAATCATGAGCATCGCGCGCGAGGGTGGTCACCGGGCGAAGGTGGCGGTCCATGCGCGCAACCCGAACATCGACCCGATCGGCGCCGCCGTCGGCATGCGCGGTACTCGGATCCAGAACATCGTCAATGAACTCGCGGGCGAGCGGATCGATATCATCAAGTGGGATCCCGACCCGGGTAATTTCGTTTCCAACGCGCTCAGTCCAGCCCAGGTGCTCGAAGTCGAGGTCGACGAAGCAGAACACCTTGCTTCTGTCGTGGTGCCGGACCGGATGCTTTCGCTCGCGATCGGCAAGGAGGGCCAGAATGCCCGGCTTGCGGCCAAGCTCACCGGTTGGCGCATCACCATCCAGAGCCAGGCGAACAAGGATCTCATCGAAGCCGGCGAGCCAGCGGAAGCGCTGAACTTCGAGCCGTTCGCACCGGGCGAAGAGCCCGACATCGACATCATTCCGGATGCCGAGGAGATGGCCGCCGAGATCGCGGTCGAGCCGGTGGCGCCGACCGAGCTTGCGCCTGCGGCAGCGGTTGAACCGGCCGCCCAGCCGGCCATCGAAGCGCCGGAAGAAGAGGAAGTCTCGTTCGCCGCGATTGTTAACCAGATGGCTGTGCCGAAGGGTGAAGAGCGCGAATCAGAAGACTACGGCGAGGACGAGGACGAGGAGTACGAGATTCCGACCACGGTCGTCACCGAGTCTCGCCCGGCCGCGATCCGCTTCGGCGAAGACCTCATTCGCCGCGAAGAACCCGAAGTCGCCAAGCCCGCTGCCAAGAAGCAGCGACGGCCCTCTCGCTTCAACGAGGAAGAAGAGGACGACATGGACGACATCGAATACTCGGGACGCATTCACTAAGAAGGAGCACGGGCGTGAGTTCGCCAGGTTCAAGGCCACGCCCGATCCCTCAACGAACCTGCATCGGGTGCCGCGCCGAACAGGGCAAACGCACGTTCATCCGCCTCGTTCGCACGCCTGAAGGAAGAGTCCGCGTGGACCCTACCGGAAAGGCGAACGGCCGGGGCGCCTATGTCCATCCACTCCGCGAGTGTTGGGTAAAAGCCCTCAAAGGCGGTACCATAAGAAATGCACTCAAGATCTCCCCGGCGTTAGACGATATCGAGGCCCTTCGCGCCTTCGGAATGACGTTCCCGGTAGAAGAAAGCGACATCGTATGACTGCTCAACCAACTTCCCAGGCTGTGAGTATCCCTCGCGCCCTCACCGTCAAAGAACTGGCAGACCTGCTTGAGGTCACGCCGATCGAAGTGATCAAGCGCCTCATGACGAACGGCGTGATGGCAAACCAGAACCAGACCATCGACTACGAGACGGCCGCGATCATCGCGGTCGAACTGGACTTCGATCCCGAAGAGGAGGCCGTGTCCGAAGCGGCCGTCGAAGTACCGGCAATTGAAGAAGAGGAGATCGTTGACGATCCGGCGACGCTGAAGCCGCGTCCGCCCGTCGTGACGATCCTTGGCCATGTTGACCACGGCAAGACCAGCCTGCTCGATGCGATCCGTAAGACGAAGGTAGCTGCCGGCGAGGCGGGTGGAATAACCCAGCACATCGGCGCTTACCAGGTCGAATCCGATGGCAAACTCATCACGTTCATCGATACTCCTGGCCACGCTGCCTTCACGGCCATGCGCGCCCGGGGGGCCCAGGTGACTGACATCGCTATCCTCGTGATCGCGGCCGATGACGGTGTCATGCCCCAGACCATCGAGGCTATCAACCACGCACTCGCCGCGCAGGTGCCGATCATCGTCGCCATTAACAAGATCGACGTTCCCGCCGCAAATATCGACCGCGTGAAGCAGCAGTTGACCGAGCACAACATCGTCGTCGAGGACTACGGTGGAGATGTGGTCGCCGTTCCTGTCTCGGCGGTCAAGGGTGACGGCCTGGACGACCTGCTCGAATCGATCAACCTTGTCGCCGAAGTCTCAGAACTCAAGGCGAACCCGGACAGGCCCGCTTCCGCCGTTGTCATCGAAGCTGAGCTCGACTCGGGCCGGGGGCCGATCGCCACCGTCCTGGTCCAGCATGGCACCCTTCGCCAGGGCGATGCCCTCGTGGTCGGAGAGACCAGCGGCAAGGTCAAAGCGATGTTCAACGACCTTGGCGAGCGGATCAAAGAAGCTCCTCCAGCCTTTCCGGCCGTCATCATGGGGCTCGAAGCTGTCCCGGAGGCCGGGGAACGCATCCGGGTGGTCGCCGATGAGCGCCTCGCCCGCCAGATTGTCGAAGAGCGCCGCCGTGAACGCGAAGCCGACGAACAGACCGACCACGCCCATGTCAATCTCGACACCCTTTTCAACGAGATCAGCGCAGGCAAACTCAAGGAACTGATCGTTATCCTGAAGGCCGACGTGCGCGGGAGTGCCGAGGCGATTAAGGCATCCCTCGAACGGCTCAGCAACGACGAGGTCAAGGTCAAGGTCATTCACTCCGCTACCGGCCCGGTGAGCGACAGTGACGTCATGCTCGCAGAAGCGTCCAACGGCATCATTGTGGCCTTCAATACGCGGGTCGATACCTCTGCCAAGAAGCAGTCCGAGATATCCGGCGTGGAAATCCGCTCGTACAACATCATCTACCAGGTCCTGGAGGATGTGGACAAAGCGCTCCAGGGCATGCTCGAACCTATCTACGAGACGCGAGTCGACGGTCACGCCGAAGTGCGGCAGCTGTTCAAGTCGAGCCGCCTTGGCGGCATCGCTGGCGCCTTCGTGCTCGATGGCACGCTTCGCCGCGGGTCCGCCGTACGTGTCATCCGCAACAAGCAAGAAATCGCCCGCACGCGCTGCGAGGGACTCAAGCGCTTCACGGATGACGTGCGAGAGGTCCAGACGGGTTACGAATGCGGTATCGTCCTCAGCGGATTCGATAAGTTCGAAGAGGGCGACATCATTGAGTTCATTCACGAAGAACGCGTCCGCTAACGAAGCCGGGCCGGGTGGTGGGCGGACACCACACGGCGCGCGATAGGCTACCCCGATGTCTCTTCGCACGACCCGCGTCAACGAGCTCTTGCGCGCCGAAATCAGCGAGCTGATTCTGCGCGAAGTGAAAGATCCCCGTGTCACTGAGGGACTGACAACCATCACCGAGATCCGTGTCTCTCCCGACATGCGCCACGCAACCGTTTTCGTCTCTCACATGGGAACCGATGAAGAGCGCCGGCACGCCCTCGAGGGACTCCAGCACGCTGCGCCGTTCATGCACCGTGAACTCGTCCGACGGCTGCGCATGCGTGCGGTCCCGGACCTCGTCTTTCGCTTCGATCCTTCGATCGAACGCGGAGCGCGCCTCTCCGATCTCATCCGGAAAGTGAGCAACGATTTCCGTGAGCAGGCGGAGTGATAGCGGCCTCGACGGCATCCTTTTGGTCGACAAGCCACGAGGCTGGACGAGCCACGACGTGGTCGCAAAAGTCCGCCGTATCACTGGCCAGCGCCGCATCGGCCACACCGGAACGCTGGACCCCATGGCCACGGGCCTTCTCACGCTGTGCCTGGGCAACGCAACCCGTCTCGTCGAATTCCTGATAGGGCACGATAAGCGCTACACCGCCACCGTGGCGCTGGGGCAAGCCACCACCACCGACGACGACGAAGGTGAGGTTCTCGAAGCATGTCCGGTCCCGGAGCTGGCTGCTTCGACGCTGGAGGCAGCACTCGATGGATTCCGTGGCCCGATCCTGCAAACGCCCCCGGCGTTCAGCGCGCTCAAGGTCGGCGGACGACGTGCGTATGACCTGGCGCGAGCGGGTGCTCCGCCCAAGATGGCTCCACGGTCCATCATCATTTACTCGTTGCAGGGGGAATTTTCTGGCCCGGCCGCGGTCGAACTCGACCTGACCTGCTCGAGCGGCACCTACGTCCGCAGCCTCGCCCGGGACCTGGGAATCGCGCTCGGCACTGTTGCACATCTCAGCACCCTCCGCCGGGAACGCGCTGGACCATTCTCGATCGGAGCGAGCTACACGCTGGACGTTATCGAAGCCGCGGCCAAAGCAGGAACAATCGAAGAGTTCCTCGCTCCGGCAGACGAAGGAATCGCGGACATGGAAGCCGCTATTCTCGGCATGGAGGGAGCGACTTCGGTTGCCAACGGATTGGCCTGGATGACAGTGATCCCACCAGTTGGCGACCGCTTTCCGGTTCGAATTTACGCTGCTTCTGGCAGCTTCGTTGGCGTCGGTTCGGTGTCGAGTTTGGGCAGGATCCATGCCTCGAAGGTGCTCTGGCGTGACAAATCCGCAAATTAGTCCAGTTATGTCGTGCGTAGACTCACTAAAGGTCTTGACATGCCAGCAGTACGCTCCGATTATGCCTGTTGGAACCCGGCGAACCTGCGCATCCGCGTAGACACTCTATCAATTTGCCGGGAGCCGCCCACCCGCGGGCGGGAAAGAAGGAGGACCAGTTGGAAGCCTACTGCCTCAAGTGCAGGGTTAAACGGGATATGAAAGACCCGAAGCCCATCACGATGAAGAACGGTAAGCCGGCAACCGAGGGCACGTGCCCCGTCTGCAGCACCAGGATGTTCAAGATCGGGAAGGCCTGATCCAGAAGTCTCTGCTTTAACCGAGCAAAATCGAAAGAGGGTTCCCACAGCGGGGAACCCTCTTTCATTTCTCACTGGTTCGGAAAGTTAGCCGGCAAGCGCATGAACAACGGCATCGTGGAGCAGCCCATTGGTGGCGACCGCGGAATCGCCCACCCCGGGCGTGCCATCCCAGGACGAGAACCGCCCGCCCGCTTCCGTGATCACTGGGTAGAGCGCGGCCGCATCCCAGAGGTTCACAATCGGATCGATCATGACATCAGCGCGCCCGGTGGCGACCATCATGTAGCCGTAACAGTCGCCCCATGCGCGCGCCAGGCCGCAGCTCGCCGCCAGCCGCGCCACACCCTCGGATTGGCCCTTCAACATTCTCGAAACGCTGGTCATCGAAATCGTCGCGTCCCTGAGGTCCGAAGTCTTCGAGACGTAGCAGGGCTGGCCGTTTAATTGCGTCCCGAGCCCTTCCGCCGCGGAAACGGTCTCAGCGACCGCGTGGCAGGCGATAACTCCTACCACGGGCACACCGTCGCGTTCCAGGGCTATCAGCGTGCCGAACAGGGGTACGTGATGGATGAACGACTTCGTGCCATCGATCGGGTCGAGGATCCAGCGGTTGCGACCGTCTCCGGGCGTTTCCCCGAACTCCTCGCCGAGGATCCCGTGGCCAGGACATTCGCGCGCCAGGAACTCGCGTATCGCGATTTCCGCGTTCTTGTCGGCGATCGTGACCGGTGTCCTGTCCGTCTTCAACTCCACGGACGTCCCGGCGTCGTAGAGGGGCATGATGACCTCGCCCGCCAGAACGGCGGCACGGCGCGCAATCTCGAGAAGGTTTGCGAGTTCGCTCATTAGCGAGCTGCATCCCCGCGCCGGTAGGGCGCGGTCAGTTCGTCCAGGCGGGACTTCAGTACTGCGTCCATTGGCGAGTCCGCAGCTTTAAGCGTGTCATCGAGCTGCTCCGGGCGGCTCGCACCGATGATTGGCGCGGTCACTGCCGGATGGGCCATTACCCAGGCGATCGCCATCTGGGGGAGGGTCATTCCAGCCTCGCTGGCGATCGGCCGCAATTGGTCGACCGTTTCGAACATGCCTTCGTGCCAGTAGCGGTCCTGGTATCGCTCAGCGGCCGTGCCCAGGGTGAAGCGCGAGCCCTCTTCGGGGCCGGCGTGGCGGTTGTGCTTGCCACTGAGCAAACCGCCGGCGATCGGGTTGTACGGGATCACGCCGATACCTTCTTCGCCGCACAGCGGGAGCAGTTCCCGTTCGATCTCGCGAAAGAGCAGATTGTATCGGGGTTGGACCGAATCGAACCGGACGACCCCCAGCGCTTCGCTCCGCCCGATCGCCCGCGCGACCTGGTAGGCCATGAAGTTCGAACAGCCAACGTAGCGGACCTTTCCCGAGCGAACGACGTCCTCGAGGGCACGCAGCGTCTCATCGATCGGCGTTTGCGGGTCGGGACCGTGCAACTGGTAGAGGTCGATGTAGTCGGTGCCAAGGCGTCGCAGCGAGGCGTCGACGGCATCGAGGATGTGCTTGCGGGAGTTCCCCTGGTCCCAGCGGGCCGGGCCGGTGCGGCCGAAGCACTTCGTCGCCAGGATGACGCGGTCGCGCCTCGACTTCAGCCAGCGCCCGACGAACTCTTCTGTGCGTCCGACCGTTTCACCGGTGCCCCCAAGTGGATAAACGTCGGCGGTGTCGAAGAAGGTCACGCCGGAATCGAACGCCCTGTCCATGATGGCGACGGAGGTCTTCTCGTCGCACTGAAGTCCGAACGTCATCGTTCCGAGGCAAAGCCTGGAAACCTGCAGGCCGGTGCGGCCCAGGCGCGTGTATTGCATGAACTCTCTCCAGGTGGGTGATTCGTGCCCGAAGTATACCGGTCCGGCAACTCGGGGCTGAGGTGCGGCGGTGGTTGGTTGCCCGGCGTTCTTGCGATTGGCGAACTAAAACGGCAGCCCTTTGAGGCCATGCATGCCCTTGATGGCAGCGATTTCGCCCGTGTGCTCGGCGATGTGGATGGTCCCGACCGTGCCGATCATCATGGCGAGCTTCACCTGGCGCCCGCCGACGCCCGTCATCTCGCGCTCCAGGTCATCGCCGGAGAGCGATGCGACGTACTTCTCGGTCGCGGCGAACACCTCTTTCGCGTAGTCCTTGAACAGCGGGAGGTCGAGCGTCACGCCTTCAGCCCATTCGGCGCTTTGGCGCAAACCGGGGGTTTGGATCCCGATGCGTTTGTCCCACCCGGCGCTCTCGTACATAGCCGTTTTGCCCTGGGCGGCGGACATGATCCCGTCCTCGGTGAAAACCATGTGGGCGTAGATAGAACCAATCGAACCGAGGGTGCCAGGTTCGGTTTGCTGGTTTACCAACGCGGCGTCAATATCCGCCAGCACGCCATCGAGGATGGCGTGCCCCTGTTCATACTGGTCCTTCAAGATGTCTCCGATGTTCATTTCGTCGTCCCTCGCTTCGGCATTCGACGGAGTTTACGTTGCGTTTCGGATTCTGACCCGAACGCCAATGTACTCCGTGACTTCGTACCGCCAGATCTATATGCTCGAAAGACAATACAAATGGACAGTGACGCGGTCGACATTCAGGCGCGCCAACGGCCCTGAGGAGTACCTATGACAGCGAACAGCGCGGATCAGACCTTTGATTGGGCGACAATGGCGGCCCTCGATCAGGAGGGGCAAAACGGCGCCGTGACAGCAGCCTACGCCGCAATCGCCGAACAGGACGAAGCGACCCGTGAGAAGACGCTCGCCGCCTCGATCGAACAGATCTACCGGATGCCGGACGAGAAGTTGCGCTCGATGACGGAGGCACGCCTCCGTGCATGGATGAATCTGCCCGAGGACAAGGCCGCGACCGTCGGCAACTCCTTCGAGACCGTGATGGATAAGATGCCAGTCGACATTGCCATGCGGCGCGTTACCGTTGTCCAATCGGTGGCGTTTAAGTTCAACGCCGAGGACCTCGAACACCTGCAGCACATCGTGCCGAGGGTGCTCGGCGACGCACCGCTGGCGGTACCTTCGATGGCGATGGGCGAGGGCAAGGCGAAGCCATGGTGGAAGTTCTGGGCGAAGGACTAACGAGCGGATCCGGGCCGAGGCGGCCTGGGGTCGGTCTTCCTGGGCGGATCGATTAGCGTTCGCACGTCTCGCGCGAGTATCGCCGCGCCGCCAGCAGCGAGGATGCAGAACAGCGGCAGCACAACTACGTGGTAGCGATCGAGTCCAAACAAAAGCACACCCGGGAGAATCAGGAGAACGACGGCCGCGACCAGGGAAATGCTAGCGGCATTACGCTTCGCGATAAGCACGAGAACGCCCGCGACCGCCGCCCAGCAGATGACGTCGTAGTAGGCATTCACGATGCGCCTCAGTCGGCCGCCAGGCATCCAGCCCGGCAAGGGCTTGTCTCTGGTGACCAGGCTGAAGTGCCCAAGATACGAAAAGTCCTGGCGAAACGTTTCTTCGAGTTTCGGACGTGTGAGTTTTAGCCAATCGAGCGGATGGTCGAACGCGTAGTCCAGGGCGCGCTCGCGAAATTCGCGGTCGGTGGCGATTTCATCCTCAGGGTAGGTCCAGCCGTCGGAATTCGGATCCCAGGGCATCCAGCCGCCCGTCGCTTCCGGGTTGCTGCCGATCCAGAGGTTCACGCCTGAGTTGGTCGAAACGAACACCGGTGCATCGAGCTGGATTGCGTTTCGCACGGTCCAAGGGATGAGTAGCACCAGCATCGTTACGAAAACGTAGGCCGATCGCCGTGCGGCCACGCGCCGCGGAACCTCCCGGCTGGCCGCGAACACGAGCAGCGGCGCCAGCACGAGCACTTTCGGCGCAGTCAGAACGGCAACGCCGAGGAGAATTCCGAGCAACAGGAACCGTGCCCGACCTGTCTCCGCGCTGATGACAAGCCCCGCCCAGAGCACGGCCATGACGAGCATCGTGAAGAACAGGTCGGGCGTGAGTGCAGGTGTGTAGACAATCTGCGAGGGGAAAGCAGCGAGGATCACTGTCGCGAGGCGAGCTGCACCGGTTCCGAAAGCACGCCGGGCGATGAGGTAGGTGAAGACCATCGTCACCACGGCGAACGCCACGTTGAGTACCGCACCCGCGAGAACGGAAGGACCGGTAACCAGGTAGACCGCCGCCAACGCCAGTGAATAGCCCGGGGGCAGGAACGCGGACGGTGCGCCGGTTGCGGGATTCAGATAGCCGCGGCCAGCGGCGAGGTCGACGGCGTGTCCGTTGTAGAACGCGGAGTCGTCGATCGTTCCGACCGAAGCACTCAGCACCCACCAACAGCGAAGCGCGCCGCCGATGATGATGATCACGACGGCGACGCGATCCGCCGACATGGCGAGCTGTTCGCCGCGGGCAACGATGCTTCGAACACGTTCGGTCATGAATTGCCCCCGCCCCGCGGCTCCGCTGCCTGGGTGACTTATCTCAGGATAACTGGAGTCGCGGTTAGCTCATTGACGGAGTCGCCTCGTCGTCAGCCGGGTAGTCGATGTGCTCGCCATCGACTCGCGCGAAGGATGTCAGCCGGTGTGGGCTTAGTCGGGCCGGGCTTACGATCTCGCAGGATTCGACACCACGAGCCAGCAGCGCATCGGCGATAAGCGAGCGATGACAGCGCCACGGCACTGCTTCGGCGCACATCAAGGCGACGCGCTCCTGCGATGCCAGCACGACCAGCTCGGTGAGCTCGTGGGCGAATTCGGGTGTCTGCATGTAGTCGGCGTAGCCGCGAAAGGAGAGGTTGCGCCAACCGGCATTGGGCGAATCGGGAACGGTCCGCCGGAAGCCACCCAGCCCGGCGGCATGTGTGTAGTTGATACCCACTGCGGAGAGCGCTTGCGGTAGCGAGTCCTCATTGAACTGCGGATTGTGACGTGAACGCGGTACCGTGCGGACATCGACCAGCATGGTGACGCTGTGACCGGTCAGCAAGGCGAGGAAGTCTGCGAGGGACCTCGTCGAATGGCCTACGGTGAACACCTGACAGGATTCGTCGGTAGCGGGCGCGTTGGATGGGGGCGCCGCGGCTTTCACGCCGTTGGCGCCGCGATGGGGACGACGGTGATGGAGCCGTCACCCTCGAGGTACGCAGACTTCACCTCGCCGAGCTGCTCCAGGCCCTGGTCATGCATGGCGGTCATCAGTTCATCCTTCGTAATAAGGTTCTTACGAAGGTTTGGGTGAAGGATCAGGCCGTTCTTGACGAGCACGACGGGGCTAGGTTCGACAAGGCGCCCGAAGCGCGGGAAGCGGTAGGCGAGGATGTCGAGCAGCACCGACCAGGCGACGATAACTGCCACGAGCACAATGCCGGTGGGAACCGTCCTATATTGGCCGGCGAGTCCGTTCTGAGCGGCGTCCGCTACCACGACGATGACGATCAGGTCGGGCGTGCTGAGGCCGCCGGCCTCGCGTCTCATCACACGTACCAGGACGAAGATTGCGAGATACATGATGCTTCCGCGTATCACAACCTCGGCGATCTCGGACCAGGTGGTCCCGAAGATGTTTCCCCAGTCCACAATTCACCTCCGGCTTCCGTCGCGTTGAACGGACAACGCTGCGACTATCGTCGCCGACGACAAGCTCTGAGTATCCCCCGAAACGTGGCATGGGAAGTCCAAGTTCGCATTTGCCGCCAGGCGGGCAGCAGGGTCGCCGGCCTGCAGGGTCTTCGCCTGAACGAATGGCGAGCACGGGGATTTTATTCGTGAGGGGATCACGCGGCGGATCGGCCGGGCTCCAGAACGCAGTTCACGGGGATGGCCGTTCTCAAGACGCTGCTTCACTCACTTCCCGAGGCTCCATCATCGGTACCGCCGCCCCCGGCCTTCTCGTGCGTTCCAGGACCGTCACTGCAATCAAAATGAAAACCAGGGTCGCCGCGATTCCGTTCAGGATGGCGTATGAACCGATTCCGACGACGACGCCTGAAAGCAGCCCGGCAAGCGCTCCACCCATCCCCATCGTGAGGTCCGTTGCTCCTTGCACGGCCGGCCGTTGATTCGGCTCAATCGATTCGGTGAGCAGCGTCGACCCGGAAACCATCGTGCAAGACCAACCAAGACCAAGCAGGAAGAGCCCAACCAACAATTGTCGTGACTCGTGCCCGCTGGCCGTCCCGGCAATGAGAAACGAGAGCAGCAAGATACCAGCACCAACGAGGATCACCGATCGCCGGCCGATGCGATCTGCCGCCATGCCGACGAGCGGTGAGGCAATGTACATGCCAGTAATGTGCCCACTGATGACGAGCCCGATGACCTGCAGGGTGGCGTCTCCGTGGCGGAGGTGGACCGGGGTCATCGCCATCACAGCGACCATGACGGCGTGCCCGAG
>JBATAT010000416.1:0-9024 GCA_049662005.1 Tepidiformaceae bacterium | reverse complement strand
TGCTCGACCGCCTCAAAATGGCCCGCCAGGATTCGCACGCCATCACCCACATGGTCCGCCGGCACATGGATCGCCCCGATGTGACCGAGGCCCGCTCCGTTCGCCGGTACATGTCGAAGGCGGCCGGCTACTGGCGCGACCTGGTCGCTTTAAAGCGGGCCGACAATGCCAGCCATACGTACAACGATGATGCCTACCACGACGCGCTCGAGGCTGGCTGCGAACGGATAGAACGCGAGGAGGCGGACAAGCTGCGCGCCGAAAGCCCCCTCAGCGGCGACGACCTTGTCGCGCTGTTCGACCGCGAGCCCGGGCCGTGGATCCGGGTGGTGAAGGACCGCCTGAGCGCACTCGTGCTCGATGGCGAAGTCGCCCCCGGCGATCGCACCGCAGCCGAGCGAATCGCTCGCAGGCTGATGGGCAAGGAGTAGGACTCGAGAGATTTCGGCACGCGGGCCGGAAAGTCAGCGATTGAGCACGAACCGGTCCATGAACGAGAGCATGAGCTCGGAGCACTGCCGGCCGAGCTTCGGGTCAGCATCGAATCCATGCGGCTGGTTGGCGAACATGTGCAACTCTACCGGCACGCCGGCAGCGTCGAGCGCTTCGTACATCCGTGTTGATTCGGCCGCGGGCACGACGTCATCCTTGTTGCCCTGGATGAGCAGCGTAGGCGGGAACGATGCCGTCGCGTACGCGAGCGGACTCGCGCCCTTGAGCGTTGCTTCGGGCGCGCCCTTCCCGAAAAGTGCCGGCAATCCGCCCCACGAGCGTCGATCGAGGCCAGTCGGCGGATAGAACGAAATGACCGCAGAGACGGCCGAACTGACGCCCGCGTTGCCGCCCACGCCCTCGAAGCCTGGTTCACCCATCGCGCCGCCTGCCATCAGGGAGAGATGCCCTCCGGCCGAGTTGCCGGAGATGACCAGCCGATCCGGGTCGACCCCGAGGTCGGCGGCGTTGGCACGGACGTAGCGGATCGCGCACTTCACGTCTTCGATCTGGGCCGGCCAGAGCGCTTCACCGGTAAGGCGGTATTCACTGGCGATGCAGGTGTAGCCACGGCGGCCAAGGAGCACGCCGTATCCCTTGAGCTGCGTGCGGTCGCCCTGGGACCAGCCTCCACCATGGATGAGGAGCACGCCGATGCCGTTCTTCAGGCCCGCCGGGGGCTCGTAGATATCGCATCGAAGGTCGCGGCCACCGCCCGTACCGAAGACAACGCTTTCGCGGATGGTGACGCGGTCCTGTACTGGTGCAGTCATGGGAAAAGCCCCCGGGATGAGTTGTGGGAGAGTCTAGCCCACGAAGTTGCGGAGGTGCACCAGTTGACCGCGAATGCTCGAAGCATCGAACGTGATTGCGATTCGCCGCATGGCCCGTTCGATTTCTCCCACGGGCATCCGTTGTGGTGACAGGACGATAATCCCGCCATGGGTGCGACCACGCGCCGACCACTCGCGATGCAACGCGGAAAAATCGCCGACGTTTCTCGTGAAGAGCACGCGGCTGACGCGAGTCGAGTACTCCAATTGGCTCGGATCCGGCGCGCTCTTCCGTCCGGCGTCGATCACCGTCGTGCAATCGAACCCGGATCGTCGAAGCGCATCGATGACCGGTGCGTGGAGCGAATCTTCGTCCATGAGCAGCTTGAATCTCACCCGGCCGATTCTGCTCCGGGCTCCCAACGATGCGGAGACTCAGCCGCCAGCTGCTTCTCAAATTCGATGTCGGCATCGATCTCCGCGTCGATCTGTTCGCGGTTGGCGAGGTAGTAGGCGACAGCCGCGAAGAACAGGCTGGGATCGAGGGTTGGGTTGCTGGCGCAGAACTCTTCGGTGGTGTGGCCCGCGCGGTAGTAACCAGCGACGTTGTGAACCGTGATTCCCGTTCCTCGAAGG
This sequence comes from Tepidiformaceae bacterium, assembly GCA_049662005.1. Lineage (GTDB taxonomy): Bacteria > Chloroflexota > Dehalococcoidia > Tepidiformales > Tepidiformaceae > Amarobacter. Next base: position 7,123 of record JBATAT010000416.1, on the reverse strand, counting down.
CATGGCCGGCCCTGCCGGTAGCCCGGCTTCGAAACAAGGAGACTCGAGAGTTCAACGGTCTGCGTCGCCATGGCTTCAGTTTAGCATCGTCACAGTGATAGTCAGGTCATTTCCACGGGTGGTGCATTCCCCGATCCGAAGGGTATGCAAAGAAGACCACAACGATCCCTCCTTCGCATCCCCCTGTCCCGAAGAACTCCGGCCGCCATTCCTCAGCCGCTGCGCTTCAGGCGGCCGGTTCGCTTTGCATACCGTTCGCCCATGCTGAAGACGTAGACACCGAGCGGGATCATGATGAACCCGCTCGCGATCAGGCCCGCGATCGTCGGGAGCAAGTCGCCAAGGCCTTCGCCGTTGATCAGTGCCCCGCGAATGCCTTCGATCACGTAGGTCGCCGGGCTGAAGATGCTGATTGTCGCGAGCGGTTCCGGCATTTCGCTCGCCGTGATGTAGACGCCCGAAACGAGCACCAGTGCCGCCTGCACAACGTGGGTCATTTCGGCGCCACGCTCCGGGTAGAGGAGGGGGAGGACGGCGCCCATGATGCCGATGCCAATCAGGCTCAGGCTCCCCGCCATCAGGACGGCCGTCGCTGAAAGGTAGTTCGCGTTCTTCATGTCGAGGTCGAACACGAGGACCACGATGATGAGCACGACGGCCGTGTGCAGCAGCCCGTAGACCAGCGAGAACAGGGCCGTCCCGACCATGTGCGTGCCGCGCCGGACAGGCGCCATGAACGTGTATTCGATGGTGCCCTCCCAGCGCTCCCAACTGATCATCTCGCTGACCGTCTGGAAGACGACGGCGAGGTAGTGCCAGACGAGCGCTCCGATGGCGAGGAAGAGCGCGAGGCGCTTCACCTGGTCATCGGTGTAGGCGACTCCACCGGCGGCGGTGTTGGCGCCTTCCGCGATGAGGACCACCGCGAGGCTGTTCGCGATCGTGTAAAGCATCCACACCAGCTCCCAGCCCCAGTACCGCTTCACGAGGTTGATGTTGCGTTCCACGAACGCGTAACTGGCCTTCAGTTCGTAGTAGGCGAGGCTCATTTCGTTTCAGCTTCCTTGTCTGCATCTTCGAGTTTCTTGCCGGTCAGCCGGAGGAAGACGTCCTCCAGCGAAGGCATCGGCTCACCGCTCTTCTGGACCATTGCCTTAAGAGCAGCCGGGGTATCGAGGGCGACGATCCGCCCTTTGTCGACGATGGCGATGCGGTCGCAGAGTTCGTCTGCTTCCTGCATGTCGTGGGTGGTGAGCATGACGGTCGCATCGTGGTTGTTACGGATTTCGAGGACAGCAGCCTGCACCTCGCGTTTGGAATGGGGGTCGAGTCCAGTCGTTGGTTCATCGAGAAGAAGGAGCACCGGGGCAGTCAGGAACGCCCGCGCAATGGCGACCTTCTGTTGCATCCCTCGCGACATGTCCTCCATCGGCGCATTGAACGAAGGCGCTTCCACGCCAAGGCGCAGGAGGATCTCCTTTGCTTTCGCCCGCGCAAACGCAGGATTGACCGAGTAGAGGCGCGCGCCATACATCAGGTTCTCCATCGGCGAGAGCTTCTTGAAGAACGAAGCCTCGACCGAAACGCGATTGATGAGGCGCTTCACCTTGAACTCGTCCTTCTCCACGTCGAGGCCGAAGATCGTGACGCTCCCGGAATCCGGCATGAGGAGAGTCGAAAGGAGCCGGATGAGCGTGCTTTTGCCGGTTCCGTTCGGGCCAAGCACGCCGAAAATTTCGCCGCGCTCGACTCCGAAGCTGATGTGGTCGACGGCGACCACGCGTTTGCGTTCGGCCGTCTTGCCACGGAGCCGCCCGATCAGGCCCGGGCCCTGGCGAAAAATCTTGGTCACATCGTTGACTTCGAGGGCGCGGGCTGTGCGGTCGACTTCGATCGTGATGCCCTGGAACTGTGATGGGTCGAGAGATGCCACCGTCATTGAAGACTCCAAAAGACTAGAAGAGGAGCCGGCGGGTTCTGTTCTTCAATGAGAGGAAAACAAGAAGCCGTGGGCGTTTTGGTGTGGCCCACGGCTGGCTATCGGTACGCGATAGTACTCAGGCGGTGGGCGCCGTCCTGCCGTTCGGGACGGCGGGGCGCGGCACGAAGACGAATGCGCCAGGCATGGCGTTACTCATTGCGCGTCCCTCCTGCGAAACATTCCGGGAACTATAGCTCGTATAGCCATCGACAATCAATAACGGCCTGCCGCCCCGAAGGTTAACGAGCCGAGGAAATTTGTGGAACGAGAGGGGTAAAAAGGCAGAGCTGTTCCCTAGACCGCTCGCGGCAAGATCGGCTGGCGGCGCTGGACGAGCGGGCCGTGTGCCGCGATGAGCCGGGCGAACTCCGCGCCGTCCACAGGCTCCTTGAAAAGGTGGCCCTGCCCTTGCTTGCAGCCGATGCCGTAGAGAAAGTCCCACTGCCAGGCGTTTTCGATGCCTTCCGCCACGATGTTCATTTTCAGCGCGTTGCCCAGGTCGACGATCGCCCGCAGGACTGGGCCCGACGTTGCATCGACGCCGAGCCGGGCGATGAACGATTGGTCGACCTTGAGCGTGTCGACTGGCAGCCGCTGCAGGTAGCTGAGCGAGGAGTACCCGGTGCCGAAGTCATCGATCGAAAGCCCGACGCCGAGTGCGCGGAGTTCACCAAGCATCTCGAGCGTCGAAGGGATATCGCGAATGAGCACGCTCTCGGTGAGTTCGAGCTTGAGCTGCTTTGGCGGGAGACCGGTGGTTTCGAGCACTTTGGCGATACGCCGGGGCAAGTCGATCTGCCGGAATTCGGCCGCCGAAATGTTCACGCAGACGGTCAGCGGATAATTCGGCCGGACGCGCTGGAATTCGACCGTCTTACGGCAGGCTTCTTCCAGTACCCACTGCCCGATCCGGATGATCTCGCCCGTCTCTTCGGCGATGGAGATGAACGTCGCGGGGGAGAGGATCCCTCGATGGGGATGATCCCAGCGGAGGAGCGCTTCCATGCCGTTCACATCGCCCGAACGCAGGTCGACGATCGGCTGGTAGTGGAGCAGCAGTTCCTGGCGTTCGACCGAGCGGCGCAACGCATTATCGAGGTCGAACTGTTCCGCGGGGACGGAATCGAGTTCGGGCGTGAAGAGAACCAGGCGTGCCCTGCCCTCTGCCTTCGCCCGGTAGAGCGCGATATCGGCCTTGCGCAGCAGCTCCGTGCTGGTCCGGTCGCCCTGCGCGCTCACCGCGATCCCGATGCTCGATGAGACGAACATCTCGTGGCCGGAAAGCGAAAACGGCCGCTGGAGCGAGTAGAGGATGCGTTCGGCGATGCGGAGGGCTGTCGCCTGCGCGTTCGTTGATTGGACGAGGACAGTGAACTCGTCGCCCCCAAGGCGTGCGACCAGTTGGCCCTCGGCCGCGCCGACCAGCCGCTGGCTGAACACCGAAAGCAACTGGTCGCCCACCCCGTGGCCAAGCGTGTCGTTCAGGTACTTAAAGCGATCGACGTCCAGGAAAAGGACTGCGACGCGGTTCTTCCGTTGTTGAAGGTTCAGCGCACGGGTGAAGCCCGAGAGGAACAGGGCCCGGTTCGGGAGCCCCGTGAGCGGATCGTGAAAGGCCCGGTGGACAAGGCTGTCAGTGGATTCCTGGACTGCGCCCGACATCTGTTGGAAGGCGACGGCGATGGCCTGGACCTCACGCACCGAAGAGTCGGGCAGCTGGGCCTCGTAGTTGCCGTCGGCGGCGGCGCGCATCGTCGATGCAATCAAATCGAGAGGACGGGCGACCTTGCGCTCGACGAGGCCCGCGACGAGAAAGCCCAGGCCGAGCGCGACGCCGAGCTCGCCAGCTACCCACACCGCTCCGCCCGGCAGGATGTACCCCGACAGCACCGGAATGAGCGCAAGGGGCAGCAGGCTAAGCCCAACGAAGAGGGTGACGGGAACCCGGAAGGCAAATCTGCGATCAGCTGACATCCGCCTGCCTTCCAGTTGTCGATAGGGTGGCGCCGGGGTTGCGTCACGGTGTTGCTCGTCAATGAGATATTCGTCGGGCAAGTATCGTTCGACAGGGTTGGAGGCGCTCATGCCGCTGCCACCTGGCGCTGCCACGGTTCTCGAAACAGGTGGATAAGTTCGGACGCGACGACGGGATCGAAGCTCTTTCCCGATTGGGACCGGACCAGCTCGATGCCGGCTTCGAGGTTCGTGGTCGATGCATGGTCGAATAAACAGGCGGCCGCCAGGATCCGCCCACCCATCGAAATGCCTTCGCCGGCCAGGCGATTCGGCCGGCCTGTGCCGTCCCACCGTTCACACACCTCCGCGGCGAGTCGCGCTACCCCTGCTGGCGCCGAACGTTCGAGCACGGCGATCGCCGAAGAGAGCGATGAAAGGCTGAACTCGCAGTTCACGAAGGTTGCATCCTCAACTTCAGGAAACGCTGCCGGGAGCACGTGGACGAGCGCAGCGAGCGAGACATCGGCGGTTTCCGCCGGCAGGAGCGCGAGTTGTTCGGCGAGCATGTCGGCGAGTGCGGCGCAGCGCAGAGCGTGCGCGGTCGCTCTTGGGCCCGCGAATTCGGCAACCATCCCTTCGAGCGCGCTACGCCGGCCAGCGCGCCACTCCGGCACGGCGGTGACAAGCGACGCATCGAGCACTGGCGCCTTCCCGGCACGAATGGCTCGCACCACGAGCGGTTCGATGAGAAATGCCAGCAGCGACACCACAGCCCCGGCCCCGCTCACAGCCCAGGGGATTGGGATGACGCCGAACGCGCGCGCCGCGGTAAGAGCCGCGACGGCGAGCAGGAGCACAACGCCCGGGATGAGACCTGGCTTCACCCCATGGTTGTCGGCACGCCGACGGATCTTCGCGACCACCGGTGTGCTGTACCACGAACAGCAACGTGCCATAGCGCGCCTCGCGATGGGGCGCGGCAACGCTACATCCGGTAGGCTTTTTGCCATGACAAGTCCACAGCAAATCGAGATTCCGCCACCATCGATCGACGACGTGCTCTACGAAAAGCGCGAGTCCTTCGCCCTCATCACGCTCAATCGCCCTGTCGTTCTGAACGCGCTCAACTGGTCGATCATGCGCCGCCTCTGGTGGGCACTTGGCGAGGCCGAGAAGGATGATGACGTGAAGAGCATCATCCTCACCGGCGCTGGCCGCGCCTTTTCCGCCGGCGGCGATATCCAGTCGACCCCTCCACCGGATAACGACCCTTCTCCTTCGGGTATGCAAATCAATCTGAAGATCTGGGAGATGCCGAAGCCAGTCATCGCCGCGGTGCGTGGATACGCGGTCGGCCAGGGCCACGAACTCGCGGGGATGTGCGACATGACCATCGCAAGCGACGACGCCGTCTTCGGCGAACTCCAGATCCGCCACAGCTTCGGCCCGCCTATCCTGGTGACTCCGTTCCTCACCGGGATCAAGCAGGCGAAGGAAATCCTGATGCTTGGCGAACGCATCAACGCCCAGGATGCGCTCCGCCTCGGTCTCGTGAACCGTATCGTCCCGGGAGACGAACTCATCGCGACCGCGCAGGAGATGGCCCGCAAGCTGGCTGCGCTCCCCCAGAAGACGGTGCGTTCGAACAAGCTGCTGGTGAACCGGGCCTACGAACTGCAGGGGTTCCGCCAGGCTCTGGACTACCGCACCGACCCGGCCATCGCCGCCGCGATGGGCACGAACACGGAAGAACCCGATCCGCACCTCAAGGTGCTTAAGGAGCAGGGCTGGGAAGCGTTCCGGGCTTCGCGAGACCAGATGTACAAGGATTCACAACAGGTCGAAGGCAAGCACTAAGGCGTCGCTACGCGCCGCCGCCGACCTCGACGGGTACATCGTTCTCCCGGAACTGCTGGCGGTAGAGCCCGGCGTAGACGCCGTTGAGCGCGAGCAATTCGGCGTGCCTGCCTTTCTCCGCGATGCGGCCGTTTTCCAGGACGACAATCAGGTCGGCGGCCACGATCGTTGAGAGCCGGTGGGCGATAGCAATGACCGTGCGTCCGCGCGTCAGGTGTTCGAGCGCATCCTGGATGGCGCGCTCGGTCTTGCTGTCCACACTCGAGGTCGCTTCATCGAGGATGAGGATCGCCGGGTCCTTGAGCAGCGCACGGGCAATCGCGACACGCTGTTTTTCGCCGCCGGAGAGGCGGTAGCCGCGTTCGCCAACCACGGTCTCGTAGCCGTAAGGAAGGTCGGCGATGAGCTCGTGGATGTTCGCTGCCCGGGCGGCCGCCTCGATCTGGTCATCGGTGGCGCCCGGCGAACCGTAGCGCAGGTTCTCGCGGATGGTGTCGTGGAAGAGGAACGGCTCCTGGTTCACCATGCCGATGCAACTGCCGAGCGATTCGAGGGTCAGATCGCGAATGTCGTGGCCATCGATGGTGACCCGCCCCGATTCAACGTCGTAAAGGCGCGGCACAAGGTATGCGAGCGTCGTCTTCCCCGCTCCGGAGTGTCCCACCAGGGCGACGAAGTGTCCGGGTGGAGCTTCGAAGGTGATGCCCTGGAGCGCGGGCCGATCCTTAATGTAGCGGAAGCTGACATCTTCGAAGCGGACATCCCCGCGCGCGCCAGTTAGCGGAATCGCTTCCGGCCTGTCCGCGATCTCCTGTTCCATGTCGAGGTAATCGAAGATGCGCTCGAAGAGGGCGAGCGAACTGAGCACGGTCACGTGCACGCTCAGCAACTGGGAGACCGGCTGGAAGAGCCGTGTGAGCAAGGCGCCGAACGCTACCACCGTGCCGAGCGACGAATGGCCGCCGATGATCGCGTGGCCGCCGTACCAGTAGACAACCGCAGGGGCGAGGGTGCCGAACATGCCCATCGCCATCATGAAGCCGCGCCCCACCATCGCCCGCCGGACGTTCAGGCTGCGGATGCGTTTCGCGGTCGCTTCGAACTTGTCGATTTCCGCTTCCTGGCGCCCGAACGTCTTCACCAGCAATGCACCGCTCACGGAGAGCGTTTCCTGCATTTGCGACGTCATCGTCGCGAGCTCCTCCTGCGAATCGCTGATCAGGTCTCGCTGCATGTTCCCGACGCGCCGGGCGGGGTAGACGAAAATTGGCATGAACGCGACCGAAAAGAGCGTCAACTTCCAATCGAGGACGAGCATCAGGGCGAGCG
>JBATAT010000415.1:0-1762 GCA_049662005.1 Tepidiformaceae bacterium | reverse complement strand
GAATCGAAAAGCTCAATCAAGGAATCAAGACCCGGCCGTGGAGCGCCCGCGAACCGTGTTGTCTAATGGCAGAAGGCCGGGGCGATTCGGCCGGAGGCGTTCGTGGACAACTTCCTGCACATCTTTTTCATCTGGGTCCATATCCTCGGGGTTGCTCTCTTCGTCGGCCCCCAGTTCTTCATGGCCTTCGCCTGGGTTCCGGCTTCCCGCCGAATAGGGGATCCGCAGGCGCGAATCGCCGCGATGAAGCTCATTACCCGCCGCTTCGGCTACATCGGCGGGGCAGGGATCGTCTTACTCGTGGCCGCCGGGACCTACCTCATTGCCGATTGGCGCAACTACTACGGAGTTCCCGACGATGTCGGGTTCACCGATGTTCGCTTTGGGGTCGTCTTCATCATCAAGATGACATTGCTCACCGTGATGCTGGCGGTCCTCGCCTTCCACATGTTCTATCTCGGCCCGCGCCAACTCGAAGCGATGGAGGCCCAGGCCAACGGCGAGCGCATCAGCGCCGCCGAGGTGCGCAAGGCCCGAATGATGTCGATGACGGCCAGTGTCCTCGGTCTCCTCATGGCGCTCGCCCTGATGGTCATGGGCGTGATGTTGAACAGCGTCAGCTGGAGCCTCCAGGCATCGTAGGAGCCCCCCGTCAGCCATGACGACCACCTGGCGTATCAGTTCCCCGCCAGCCATGGCGGGGTGTGCTGCCGGCCAACGTGGACCAGCATCCGCGGCCTGGCTATGGGCGTGACGCTGAAAAGCGCGAGCTGGAGCCGGCAGGAGACCTCTAAACGGCCATCACGCCCCGGGGATCAGCCCCTCCACCACCAAGATGGCCGGAACGTTCGCGGCCAGGTGGTCAGCCGAGTAGGTTCGGCCGCAGCGGCTGTGCTGGTCGAGCTCCCAGATGCGCCGGAGGACGCCCCGGGCGAGCCATTGGGCGAAGTCCGGGACATCGGCGCAGAGATCGAGGATTGATTCGTCGGCGCCTCCCCAGGTGATGGCATCGGCGACGACGACGCCGAGAGCGAATTCTGCTGGCCGCCAATAGGGCGAGAAATCGATGACGCAGGGAAGTTCGCCGTGAGCGAAGAGGACGTTCGCCGTGAAATCGCCGTGGATTAGCTGCGAAGGAACCTGCATCGGCCGAAGAAGCCGAGTCAGGCGAGCGATGGGACCGCGGAAGTGATTGAGCGGTTCCACCGTTCGTTCGCCGAAGGTCAGGCGGTCAGCTTCGGCCCAGGGATCGGTCCGCAAGTCGAAGACTTCGCGCCAGGGTTCAATCGGGACTGTGGCGAGCGCGGCATGGAAGGCCTTGCAGGCCGCGATGGTTTCGGGCCAGTTACCGCCGTTCGGGCCGGGGTCATGTGCGTCGATGAATTCAGTCGCCGTCCAACCGTTCACGACGAATCGATCATCGCTGGCGCGAACTGGCCGGGGAACGCGGAAGCCGCTGCCTTCGAGTCGTTCGAACAGCAGCGCGGATTGCTCCTCATAGGGGAATTCGACCGGTTTGAGAACGAGCGAACCTGCCCGGAACGATGTTCCCTGGCCTCCCGGGAGTGGCGTCGCGACGCTGCTGGCACCGAATGCTGCGAGGACGACTGGTGAAGGGAACCTGGGCACAAGCAATCTCAACGATGGCGGGAGTGCATGGGAGTCGAACCCACCCGCGACCGCTCGTGCGGCCGCGCAACCGTTTTGAAGACGGCGGAAGCCACCGGGCCTCAACCACTCCCGCCGAGGACGGTAGCAGGCG
>JBATAT010000414.1:0-7622 GCA_049662005.1 Tepidiformaceae bacterium | reverse complement strand
CAAGCCGGCAATCGTCTCGATAAGCTTCGCTGACGCCGCGAACGATGCCGTCGGGAAAAAGGCGCACGCTCCATCGCCGACGATTCGCCAATCCTTCGCGCTTTCGTCCGCATGGAAATCCTTCATGCTGATCGATTCAGTCATCTCGTATGCCTCCATCGGCGAAGGGTAGCGCTGCGTGAATGTTGCTCCAACCACGCTGGCAGTGTGCCTTGTGCTCCTTACCCCTCGGCCCGGGACGGGTCAGGAGGTTCGGTAGCGCTCAGGCCAAGCTTGCGCAGGAGCGGCCCATAGGTGAGCCCTTGCCCCAGGAGCGACAGCAGCACAACGCTGAATACGAGGGGAACAGCCTGGATCCCGCCGAGTTCCCGTTCGTTTAGTGCCAGGCCGAGGACAAGCGCGATGGGAATCGTGCCGCGCAAACCGCCCCAGAAGATCGCCGGCCCCCAGGGGCCCGGGAGTGGCTTATTTTCCACCCACCGCGCGAACGGTACGAGCATCCCGGAGACAACGATTACCCGGCCCACCAGCACCGCGACCGCGATGATCACGACGGCTTTGACGAGTCCCGCGTCGCGAAGCGAAGAGATCTCGAAGGCCAACCCGATCAGCACGAATGCCGCCGAATTCACCAGGAAGGCGATCACCTCCCAGAAGTCCGCGAGCCGCTGCCTCGAAGCCGTCGACATCGACATCTGCACGCCGTAGTTCGAAAGCAAAAGCCCCGAGAAGACAACGGCCATTACGCCACTCCCGCCCAGCCGATCAGCGGCCACATAAGCGCCATAAGAACAGACGATGGAGAGCGTGATCTCGATCAGGTGGTCGCTCACCGTTGCCATCAGGCGATGCACTGCGAATCCGATGACAAGCCCGACAACCACCCCGATGCCAACCTCCCCGACTAATTCGGTGGAAGTTGCGAGGAACCCTTCGCGGTGATGGTTTTCGGGGAAAGCCCACGTCAGCGCGAGCGAAAACAGGACGATGGCGGCCGCGTCGTTGAAGATGCTCTCGCCTTCGAGGAGTGCCCGCAGTCCACCGGATACGCCGTGCTCCTTCATCGTGGCGAGCACGCTCACCGGGTCGGTCGGCGCAAGCATGATCCCGACAAGCGCCGCGTGCGGCCAGCTAAACCCGGCCAACACATTGAGCCCCAGTGCGATCGTTCCGGCGGCCACCAGTGTCCCGGGCACCGCCAGCAGCGCGATCTGTTTCCACCGGCGGACGAACTCGCCGAACTCGATGTTCAGTGCGCCCTCGAACAGGAGCGGCGGCAGGAATGCCAGCAGGATCAGGTCTCTGCTGATCTCCGGGTGGATGTTCGCGAACGAACCGAAGAGCACGCCCGCGAGCGCTAACGCCGAGGTATCCGGTAGGTGAAACCGCCGCGTGATGATGACGACGACCGCCGCCAGGAGCAGGAGTTCCGGCAAAAGTTGTTGGAGGTCGGCGACATCGGACACGAGCAAGCCTTCGCCGCTGGATTTCTCTCATGCGATGCACGGTGCCAACGGGTGAGCACCGAATATAGCGGCATTCTTCCACCCTGCCGATGTGGCCGCCGCCGCCAGCGAGTATCTTGGGAAGCACTTCACTCTTTGCTCCAGGAGATTCCTATGACTTCCTACCCAGAAACCGGGCTCCAGATCCGATCGCTCATCAAGCCCGAAGGCGTCCTCGAGATCTCGCTCGTCGCCCAACCGACATCCGCCCCGGCCGCGAACGAAGTCATCGTCCGGATCGAGGCTTCGCCGATTAACCCATCAGACCTCGGACTCCTTTTCGGCGGCGCGGATATGACCGCGGCTACCTTCTCGGGCACCCCTGACGCGCCGGTCGTGACGGCCCCGATCGCTCCCGCCGTGATGAAGGCGATGGCCGGGCGCGTGGGCCAGTCGCTTCGGGTCGGTAACGAAGGGGCCGGTACGGTGATTGCCGCGGGCGATACCCCCGCGGCCCAGGCGCTCCTCGGCAAGATCGTTGCTATCACTGGTGGCTCCATGTACGCGCAATACCGGGCCGTGGCAGCGGCCCAGTGCCTCGTCCTCCCGGAAGGGACGACTGCAGCCGAAGGCGCCTCCTGTTTCGTCAATCCACTGACCGCACTGGGCATGGTTGGGACGATGAAACTGGAAGGCCATACCGCCCTCGTGCACACGGCCGCGGCCTCGAACCTCGGCCAGATGTTGGTCCGTCTCTGCAATAGGGATGGCATCCCGCTCGTAAACATCGTTCGCCGTCCCGAGCAGGTCGAATTGCTCCGTTCGATGGGTGCCGAATATGTCTGTGACTCGTCCTCGCCAACCTTCACCGATGATCTCGCCGATGCGCTTGAGGCAACGGGGGCGACGCTGGCATTCGATGCCACCGGCGGTGGCCGTCTGGCCGGTCAGATCCTGGCTGCCATGGAAGTCGCCGCCGTTCGGCGGATGGCGGAATACAGCCGCTATGGCTCGACCGTACACAAGCAGGTCTACATCTACGGCGGTCTGGACCGCCGCCCCACCGAGTTCGTGCGCGCGTTCGGCATGGCCTGGGGCATCGGTGGCTGGCTGCTCACTCCGTTCATCCAGAAGATTGGCGCCGAAGCCGCACAGAGGCTCCGCGAGCGCGTCGCTGCAGAGATTAAGACCACCTTCGCCAGCAGCTACACCCGCGAAGTCTCGCTTGCGGAAGCGTTGACCGCCGGCGCCATCGAGGTCTACGGCAAGCAGGCAACCGGCGAGAAATTCCTCATCACCCCGGCGAAGAAGTAGCGCTCCAGCCCGGCCCCGAGGGCTTGGTTCCGTAGCGCAATCACCCGATACACTGCCGCGATGGAGCTTGAATCCTCGCTACAGGCTGTCGCGGTGGTAGCAGCCGGAGCGGGCATTTCCCAGATTCTCGCCCGTCGAATTCCCATCCCTGTGCCTGTCATTCTCCTCGCGCTCGGGGTCCTTTGCGGCGCCGACGGTCTCGGCATCATTAATCCGGACGAGGTCGGGTCGTTGATCGACGTCGCCGTGGTCCTCTCCGTCGCCCTGATCGTCTTCGAGGGCGGGACGGCCCTGAATTGGCGGCTCCTCCGCGTGATGGGTCCTGTCGTCCGGAATATGGTTGTCTTCGGCCTCATCCTGACGCCTATCGCCGGTGCGCTCGCCGCGCACTACATCCTCGACTTTCCGTGGCGCGTGGCGGCCCTCTTCGGCGCACTGGTCTGCGTCACTGGCCCGAGCGTGATCACACCGCTCCTTCGCGCGGTCAAAGTAAACGACAAGCTCCGTGTCGCGCTCATGGGCGAAGGCATCATCATCGACCCATTCGGCGCGCTGCTGACGTTGTTCTTGCTCCAGTTGGCCCTGTCTGAATCGGCCGACCCCGCCGGACCGACGGCCTGGGTTGTCCAACGGGTAGCTGTTGGTGTGGTAGTTGGGGCCGTTGGTGCTCTCGTCGTCGCCCTCACCCCAAGACTCGTCAAGCGCCTCTCATCGCGAGAGGTGTCGCTGCTGGTGGTTGGCGGCGCCGTCGTGACGTTCGCCATTGCCGAATCCACCGCCCACGAAGCCGGCCTCACCGCGATGGTCGTGATGGGCATCGCAATCGGCAACCTGACGATCCCCCACCGCGACGCGCTCGACCACTTTCAAGAACAGATTGTCGCGTTTCTTGTCTCGGCCGTGTACGTGTTGCTCGCAGCCGAGGTCGAAATCGACCAACTCTCGGACATCGCGATCAAGGGGTTGGTGGTCACCGCGATACTGGCTTTCGTTGCCCGCCCGTTGCTCGTGGTCCTCGCCACCTTCCGCTCAACCCTCTCGATCCGTGAGCGCATCTTCCTGTCGTTCGTCGGTCCGCGCGGTGTGGTTGCGGCATCGCTGGCGGGGGTCGTTGCCGTCGAGGCAAGCGGCACGCTCGGCGTCGAAGAGGCTTCGTTCGTGGCCGCCGTCTTCATCGTGATCGCAGCGACCATCTCAGTACAATCAGCGTATGCCGGCCCATTGAGCAGGCTGCTGAAGGTGTATCCATTGACCACTGTCATTGCCGGAGCGGGAGCAACGGGCCGCAGGCTCGCGGCCAAGCTTGTCGCCAACGGCGAGCGCGTCGTCATCATCGAAGAAGATGAGAACGTCGCGGTCCTCGCTCGCGAAGAAGGTTTCGAAGTCATCCTCGGCGATGCCGGCTCGATCGACGTCCAGAAGAAGGCTGGCCTCGCCGAGGCGAACGTCTTCGTCGTTGCCCTCCCGGATGACGACCGTTCGTTGCTCGCGGCCCAGCTGGCGCGGACGCACTTCGGCTGCGAGCGAATCGTGGCGCGTGTGGATAACACGGCGAACTTCAGCGTTTTCGAAGCCGCAGGTGTGATGGTCGTCAACCCCAACGAAGCCGTCGCCGACGAGTTAGCCAGTGTGCTCAAGGCCGCCCCAAGCCTGCAAGCGCTTTCATTGCCGGAAGATAACCTGGAGGCCGTCCGCATCACCGTAACCAACCCCGAAGCCCAGATCACGCTGGAGCGACAGGAGGCCCTCCGCGGGACACTCGTGATGCTCGTCCGGCGGGGCGGGCACGGCTTCCTCCCGAACGGGAAGACCCGCATCCAGCTCGGCGACCAGGTGACGGTATTCGGGCCATCTGCGGCCCTGCTCAGGGCGCGCCAGGGGCTTACCCTTGGTGGCCAGCCCGGGAACGAGTAACGGCCCGGCTCGGCTGCCGCCTCAGCTTGAGCAGCGCTGAGTGCCGACCGCCGCCGAATACCGGTACCGTCCCAGCCCCTCCGTTGGACAGACCAGCGTTAGCGCGGTCGGCTCTACGCCAAGTACCGCATCCATCGACACGCAGACAGCTTCGGAAGCCCAAGTCTGGACCCAGAAACAGTCCTCGTTCGCTCCCCGTAACGTCCCGATTCGGCGCCCATCGATTCCCTGGACCAACAACCCGTCGGTGAACCAATCCATACTCTGGACGATACGGGTGCTTCGCGGGAGCCGCGTCGGGGAAACCCCCAACGAACTGCCGCCTGGACGTTGCGAAATCATCTACGTCGTTGATTGATTGTGGCCTATCGCACACAGCAGCCGTCTGTCGAGGTCGGCGAGTCGTTAGACGCCCGGGTTGGCACCGCCAGCGAACTACGCTTCAATTCGTCCATGGCGAACGATCCCGGTCTCTTTCAAACCATTTACACCACCCGCGCGCTTCGGCGTTTCAAGCCCGACCCGGTGCCGGACGAGGTTCTCTTCCAGCTCTTTGATGCTGCGATCCGCGCGTCGTCGGGCCAGAACGCCCAGGATTGGCGCTGGATAATCATCCGCGACCCGGCGATCAAAACGCAGATGCGCGAATGGGCGGTCGAAGGATGGTCGCGGTATTCGGCACGTTTTGGCGCCGATGCCGAAATTGCAGCGCTCCCCAGGAACCAGCGCCTCTCGCTCCTGAGCGTCCGCGACCTCGCGTTGAACCTCGACAAGGTCCCGGTGATCGTCGCCGCCCTGGGGATGAAGGGCCGCCATTCGACGCCCGGGGGCAGCACTTTCCCGGCCGTCCAGAACTTCCAGCTTGCCGCTCGCGCGATGGGCCTGGGAAGTTCAATTTTCAATCTGCCGATGCGCGACGCCCTCTACGAGATGCTCGGAATCCCGGAATCGAACCAGCTCTATTGCCTGATCCCGCTGGGCTACCCGATCGATCGACAGGGCCGCCTGAACCGGAAACCGGTAAGCGCGGTGGTATACGACGGGAAATTCGACGAGGCCTGGGAGTTCGCTACGCAACAGCCTGCCGAAGGCTGGGCTGATCGCTGGCTCGGCTCCTGACAGGATTCGCCCGAAAACGAAGGAAGCCCGCCGAATGCGGGCTTCCTTCACTGTTCGAACTCTCCTTCATGAGAGAGAACGCGGCTTAAGGCTAGGCGCGGCTGACTTTGCCTGCGGCCTTTAGCTGCTCGTTGTGCTGTTCGCGGGTGGCTGCGAACGTCCACGGAGCGTAGGCGCCGTCCATGTTCGTGATTTTCTCGAAGTTATCCGAGAACCAATCCGCGTCCTTGAACTCGTGCGCGTCGTACTGGACGCCCTTGGTGAGAACGATTGCGGTGCGGCTGTAACGGCCACCGGAGGCGTTGATGCAGATGCCGCTTTCGTTGCACTGCGGCGAAGCGAGGTACGTGACTGCGGGCGCAACATGGTCCGGAGCCATCATCTGGGCGCGTTCCGCGTCGTTCGGGTCACGGCCACCGAGGTTCTCCGTCATGCGTGTCTGGGCGCCAGGAGAGATGAGGTTGACGTTGATGTTGTACTTCTCGCCCTCGATTTTGGCGACATTCATCAGGCCGTACATGCCGGCTTTCGCCGCGCCGTAGTTGCCCTGGCCGAAGTTGCCGACGAGGCCCGAGGAAGAAGTCGCCATCACGACACGCCCATACGCCTGCTGGCGGAAAACGGGCCACGAATGATGGATGAGGTTGTAGCACTGCTTCAGGTGAACGCGGATGACGAGATCCCAGTCGTTCTCGCTCATGTTGTGCAGGGCGAGGTCGCGAAGGATGCCCGCATTCGCCACGACGACGTCGAGCCGGCCCCACGTGTCCATCGCCTGCTTCACCATGTTGTAGCAGTCTTCGTAGCTGCCAACGTCGCCGGGGTTGGCGATTGCATCGCCGCCAGCCGCCTTAATTTCATTGACAACCTGCTGTGCCGGGCTGTCGTCTGCGCCCTCGCCAGAAACGCTGCCGCCGAAGTCGTTGACGACGACTTTAGCGCCATGCTTGGCGAGGTCCATTGCGTAGGCGCGGCCGAGGCCGCGGCCTGCGCCGGTCACCAGGGCTACCTGCCCATCGAGTCGAACTGCTGCCATAAATGTCCTCCAAGACAAGGATGTGCACGCGCATCGTAAGTGATCCGTGGACTTCACGACGACCCCGCCCCGAAATCGTCAGTTCCCGGGCGTGGTGATCGCTTCGGCCGCCCTCGCCCCGAGGTGCTGTCGGCCCGATGCGGACCGCATCGTCAGCACGCCGAGGCCGATGACGGTGAAGCACGCTACCGACAGGCCCGCCAGAGTCGTTCGTTCGCCAAGTGCGTCGGCGACAACCCCGATCGGATACGCGGCTATCGAGTTGAAGCCAAACGCCATCATCGTGAGCGCCATCACCCGTCCGAGGTAGGCGCCATCGGTTCGTTCCATCAGGTTTACGTTGTTGAGCAACTGGAAGCCACTGGAAGATGCGCCGAGAAGCGCTGCCACCAGCAGCGCCAGGCCGAAGCCCGGCGCGACCGATAACAACGCGAGCGAAAGGGCAAGCCCGCTGCCAAAGAACAGCATCAGGCCGATGGAGTTCTTCGGCGGCCAGGTGGCAAGGGCGAGGTTGACCACGATGCCACCGATCGCGGCCGTACTGAAAATGAAGCCCAGGTGCGACGAAGGATGCCCAAGGACGTTCACAAGGTAGCCCGGCATGAGGGTCGTGTAGCCGAACCCGCTCAGAACAACGCCCACGAAAATCAGTCCCACCATCCGCACATCCGGGGTTCGGCGGATGTAGTTGCACCCTTCCCTCAGGTCGATGCGAACTGAGGTCTTGTTCGCTCGCGGCCGCGGAGGAGTGGCATCCATCAGGCTAAGCACCAGGACGACCATCCCGACCAGGC
>JBATAT010000413.1:0-2376 GCA_049662005.1 Tepidiformaceae bacterium | reverse complement strand
GATGTGCCAGGCCGAGGGCGGCATGCTGCAACGCGGGATGACCTTCCGCTCTGCACCAAACGTCGGTGTAATCCTTATGTCCCAACGGCCCAACGCTCTCTACCGTGATGCCGTCGACGGGGACGGTAACCTGCTCTACGAGGGCCATGACGCCCCTCGAACCGCAGACCACCCTGAGCCGAAACAACTCGACCAGCCGCGGTATTTTCCGAGCGGGAAACCGACCGAGAACGGTAAATTTGCCGACTGGACAGACAGGCATCTTCGAAATGAAGTGCCGCCAGCCATGTTTCACGTTTATGAGAAACTCCGAGACGGTATCTGGCACTTTCGCGGTCCTTACTTCCTGAAGGGCTACCGGTTTGTCGAGGTGGGACCTCGGAGCGTTTTTGAGTTCCAGCTAACACCGATCTTCGCAACCGCTTTGGGGACAACTGGCTCGTCGGCAACATCTGGTGGCAACGACGATGTCGTGTCGAGGCAGATACCAACCGCTGTGAAACAGATCGTCTACAAGCGGGACAAAGGCAGATGCGTGCTTTGCGGTTCGGACAAGAACATTCACTTTGACCACGACTTGCCGTATTCCAAGGGCGGAACCAGCCTGAGCGCGGAGAATATTCGGATCCTGTGTGCAAAGTGCAACCTTTCGAAAGGAGGCCGGATTCAGTGAACGGTTTCGAGCCAGCACCCGGCGTTCTTGCGACAGTTTGACACAGTTAGAACCAAATAGCAACAGCCCGACGGACCTAATTTCCGTCGACGATGCGGTCTCCACCTATGGCCTGTCTCGAAGCACCATCTTCCGACTCGTTAAAGCTGGACTCGTTCGATTTCGGCGTCCCGGAGACCGCAAAACCTACGTTTCCAGAAGCCAACTCGACGAAATGACTTCGTTCCGACAGGTGGAGTGACACCCCGCCCTTACACCTCCACCCGCCAGCCGCCACCCTGCCCCAATGGCCCGCCTACTGCTCCCCCAGATTCCCGCGACCCGGAGGACGACATCCCACCTCCCCAACATACCCCGCCCCGAATCTGGAAGGTATCCGCAACAAACGGAAAAAAGTTTGCGTGCGATCTGCATCTTCGCCCGAAGCCCCGCGCCAGTGCACACCTTCAAAGCGCCGGAAGCAGAACCAAAGCAGAACCAACCAGACCACGCACAAAATCCGTTTCTGCCCGCTGGCCCCTCATCCCTCATTACTCACCCCTCGCCCCCCAAACACGTTATGCTTCGGCGCACACTAACTACTGGGAGCCGCACCCACATGCGCTACACCTACGAACCCGATGTCGAAGAGTTCCGCCAGGAAGTCCGCCAGTTCATTAAGGAGAACCTCCCACCCGAAGAGGTGCGCCTCCAGCGCGGCTACGAGGGCGGCTTCAAGTCGAACCAGGAAGAGTACGACTACACGATGGGCTTCCAGAAGAAGCTCGCCGAAAAGGGCTGGCTCGCGATGGCGTGGCCGAAGGAGTACGGCGGTAGCGGCGCGAGCCACATGCGCCAGCTCGTCTACAACGAGGAGATGGCCTACAACCAGGCTCCCGCCGGCAACATGGGCATCGCATGGGTCGGCCCCAGCCTCATGCTCTACGGCACCGAAGAGCAGAAGACGAAGTTCATCCCCCGCATCACCAGCGCCGACGACTGGTGGTGCACGCTCTATTCCGAACCCGGCGCTGGCTCCGACCTCGCCGCCCTCCAGACCCGCGCGACCCGCGACGGTGACGAATACGTCATCAACGGCCAGAAGATCTGGACCTCCGGCGGGCACCTCGCGGACTGGGGTTGGCTCGCGGCCCGCACCGATCCCGATGCCCCGAAGCACAAGGGCATCACCATGTTCATGCTCGATATGAAGTCGCCGGGCGTCACCGTCCGCCCCCTTATCAACATGAGCGACCGCCACGGCTTTAACGAAGTCTTTTTCGAAGATGTGCGCGTTCCAGCCTCGCAGGTCGTGGGCGAAGTCAACCGTGGCTGGTATCACATGGCCGTCGCGCTCGACTTCGAACGCAGCGGCATCGGCGCCTATGCCGGCGGTCGTCGCAGCATCGAACGGCTTACGAAGATCGCGAAAGAACACCCGGAACTGATCGAACGGCGCCCGTCGATTCGCACCGAACTCGCGGACCGCGTCATCGAAGTGAACGTCGGCACGATCCTCGCCTACCGGGTGGCCACCATGCAGGCGAAGGGTCTCGTCCCGAACCACGACGCCTCGGCCTCGAAGCTGTTCGGCAGCGAAATGGGCCAGCGCATCTCGCTCACGGGCATACACCTGCTCGGGACGTTTGGCCAGCTTCGCGACGGTTCGAACCACCAGATCATCGACCAGGCGACCGGCTATCTCGGCTCGGTCAGTGGAACGA
>JBATAT010000412.1:0-2338 GCA_049662005.1 Tepidiformaceae bacterium | reverse complement strand
CATGGAGGCACAGGAAATGGAAGCGACCGTCCACGAAATCACGACGCGCACCGAACATGCGCACCACTGGCTGATCGAGGAGGCGCAGGGCGCCACTTCGACCGGGCGCTGCAAGCGCTGTGGCGCGACCAGGGATTTCAAGAACTGGCTCGAAGATACGGACTTCATCACGAACGAAGAGCACCGCAGTGCTGCTTAATTCCGACGACGCCGGTACCAGCTCCCTTTTTCCTCGAGGTACGGAGTTCCCCCCGCTCCGTACCTCGTTCTGGTATGGGGCATCTGCCTGGTGGTATGGTGCGCGCATGAACGAGAACGGTGCGCCGACGCGATACCACAACCTCACGATCCGTCTCTTCGTGGAAGACCCCGCGGCGGAAGTCGCGTTTCTGAAGGCTGCATTTGGCGCGCTGGGCGAGCTCCCCCTGGACCGGCCCGCGGAACTGACGATCGGCGACTCGCTGATCCTAATCAGTGGGGTAGAGGTTCGCGAAGCGACCCGATCGTTCCTCTACCTGTATCTCCCGGATCTGGACGCAGCGTATGCCCGCGCCATCGAGGCTGGTGGCGTCTCGCTCGAAGAACCCCGGGATGTTCCCTACGGCGACCGTCGCGCGATGATCGCCGATCCGTTCGGGAACGCATGGCAGATAGCAACGATGACGGTGACGCGCTGAGTCCGACGGTGCCCGTAGCGGTTTCGAATCAGAACCAGCCGCGGCGCTTAAAGAACCAGCCCATGCCGGCCGCGGTCCCGAGGATCGACATGATCATCAGCGCGAAACCCTGGTTGCTGTGGAGCCCGGGGACGTTGTCGAAGTTTGTCCCAAAGATGCCCGTGATGAGCGTCCCGGGGAGGGCCAGCGCGGAGACGATGGCAAGCACTTTCATCACTTCGCTCAGGCGGTTGTTGAGCGAACTGAGGTACATGTTGAGCGCCACTTCGCTATCCTCGCGGACTTCTTCGAGGGCAAGGTCGACACGCAGCAGGTGGTCGTAGATGTCGCGGAAGTAGGGCACATTCGCCGGGTCGATCACGTGCGAGAATTCGCCGCGGCCCAGGCGCAAGAGGAATTGCAATTCAGGCGTGAGCAGCCGCCGGAGGTGCCCCGCGAGGGCTCGCCGGCCAAGCACCCAGCGATGCTGTTCGCGCAGATTCCCATTGGCGAAGATGCGGTCCTCGACGTCATCGAGCTCTGCCGAAATCGAGGTGACGCGCGGAATCATGGCGTCGACGGTTCGATCGGCGACCTCGTAGAACAACCCGGAGGTCCCTGGCCGGACGGAAACACCCTGGGCGAGGGATCCGGCCAACGCCTCGACGGCCGGCGGGGTCGCCGCACGGTCGTGGTAGGTGATCAGGAAGTCTTTGCCGAGGAAGCAATCGAGTTCTTCGATCGCGGGCCCATCGTCGCCATCGAACATGTCGGCAAGAATGATGAACAGGTAGTGCTCGAAGTCCTCAAGCTTGGGCGTGTGCAGGTACGGCGAGAGACAGTCTTCGATGGCGAGCTGGTGAAGGCCGAACCGCTGGGCGAGGCCGCGTAACGCCGCCTCATCGTTGAGGTGGACATCGAACCAGTGTGGCCCGTCACCGTGTTCGCCGTCGATCCAACGGTTGTTTGCCCAGGTCCACACTTGCATCGCTGGAATAGTAGCCTGCGGCGCGTTACCGGCCGCGTTCGGCCTTCGCCTCTTACCCTACGAGGCCGTCGAGCAGAGTCTTCCGTTCGGGCGAGTCGCGCCCTTGTCAGCCGGTCGACGAGGGCCGGAGATCGATACGCCGCAAGAGTTGGGCGTTCACCGCGACGACGATCGTGGAGATACTCATGAGGACCGCGCCGACGGCAGGCGGCATCAGCAAACCCGCCCAGCCGAATACCCCGGCAGCCAGCGGTATCGCCACCACGTTATAACCGGTCGCCCAGGCCAGGTTCTGGACCATCTTCCGGTAGGACGCGGTGGAAAGGCGGATGACGCCGACGACGGACCGGGGATCATCCGATGCGAGGACAACGCCCGCGGATTCGATCGCGACGTCGGTTCCGGCGCCAATCGCTATGCCCACATCCGCCTGTGCGAGTGCCGGCGCGTCGTTGACCCCATCACCAACCATCGCCACGCGCAGCCCCCGGCTCTGCAGTTCGACGACCTTGTCCGCCTTGTTGCCAGGCAGAACCTCCGCGAACACTTCGTCGATACCGAGGTCCCGCGCGACCGCATCCGCAACGCTCTGGGCGTCACCAGTGACCATCGCGACACGGACATCCATGCGGTGAAGCTGGTCGATGGCTTCGCGCGATTCCGGCCGGGCCTGGTCTTCGAGGGCGAACACCCC
>JBATAT010000411.1:0-4386 GCA_049662005.1 Tepidiformaceae bacterium | reverse complement strand
GAAGGCCACGATTGAGGCGCTGATTACCGAGCGCGCAGCCTGGATCCTGTCCAAAGTGGCCGAACAGGAGCAGGCACCGGCGCCGAGGCAGTTCGTCAGCGGTGAAGTGCTGCCCTTCCGGGGAAGGGACCTCCCCCTGACCGTGAGCGGATGAATCGAGGAGTTCATCCGCGTTGAACTCACACCCGGCGGCTTCAGGCTCTCCGTCCCCGCCAACCTGCCGCAATCGGAGCGCCAGGGCATGGTCCGCTTCGCCCTCCTTCGCTGGTACCGCGCCCAGGCCGAGGACGTGTTCGGTGACGCGGTTCGGAAGTCGGCGGCTGTGATGGGGCTGACACCACAGTCGGTGCTGGTGCGCGACCAGCGCCACCGCTGGGGCAGCTGCAGCTTCGATGGGGTGATCCGGTTGAACTGGCGCCTCATCCTCGCCGACGAGGCAACCCTGGAGTACGTGGTCGTCCACGAACTTGCGCACCTCGTCCAGCGAAACCACTCGCGAGACTTCTGGGCGCTGGTCGAACAGTACCTGCCGGACTGCCGCGAGCGCCGAGCTGAGCTACGTGAAGCGAGTTCCCGGCTGACGTTCTAAGCCCCTTCTTGGCTGGCCTTTGCATGCCAGAGTGCCCTATTCGGAGGCGGGGCTAGACGTTCGCGCAGAGGCCTGTATATTAATCAAGACTCAGAAGAAAGATTAGGCAAGACGTTCATGATCAGTGCGTGATGACTATGAATGGGCCGCGTTATCCAGGAAAGCACCGCTGGATACTACCCGGCACACGAAGGTTATCAAATCTCCTAATCTACTGCATAAGTTAAGGAAGCTCGGTAGCTTTGGAGATTTGTACTGGTTACGATGGGCCAGTCGTTCAATTCAAAACACTCGAGGTATGCATCCGTGGGAATTCGAACCGCCTGGCGACCGTTCGCCATTGCAGCCGCCGTTACGGCAGTAATCCTTTCAACGCTCGCGACCGCCTCGGCCACTGGCCGGCCACTGCCAGCCGAGACAGCGCAGGTAGTGGCGCAGTCCTCGGCACCGGCGGTTCAACTCTCAAAGACCGTCGTTAATCCAGATGGCGACACTATCACGGTCACCGGGACTGGATTCCTTCCCTCGCTTGCGACCGGTACTCGCCCGCCGTTGGCAGGCAAGGCCGCGGGGACGTATATCGCCTTCGGCGCCTTCGCCGACGTGTGGAAGCCGAGCGAAGGCGCTGCAACTCCCGCCCGCCCGACGATGGCACAGGCCGACGGGGGCCTCATCTGGGCCGTGCCCGAAGACTTGCGCGCCATCATCGGGCTCGAAGATTCGGTCCCGCTTAATCCAGATGGAAGCTTCACCGCGACTCTTCACGTGAAGAAGGATTTCGCCGGCGCCCTTCCCGATGGCAACTACGGCATCTATACCTACGCCGGCAGTGGGGCGGTCCAACCCCTGTTCGAGACCTATACGCCGGTGACGTTCACCGCGGACAGCGCGACCGCGACGCCTTCTACCACGGCGACCGTTTCACCGTCGGCCACCGCTTCGCCTTCGGCCACCGCTTCCCCAACCGCCACAGCTTCGCCATCGGCCAGCGCCACCGCGAAGCCATCGGCGAGCGCGACAGCAGCGCCATCCTCCCCAACGGCGGCGCCGCGCCCGCCAGCCACGGGTACGGGAACGGCCACGAATGACGGCCTCCCAGTCGGCTCGATTCTTCTTGCCTCCGGCATGATGCTCCTGCTGATCGCAGGCGGCGCCACCATCGCCCGACGGTCCAACTAATCCTGAATTGAGCGCTCGCCGGAACGCCGTGTTCCAGCGAGCGCTCACCAGCACCGAGGGACGAACCAGATGACTCAAGCGCACGAACTTGCCTTCGCACCCGAAGAATCCGCGGGCATCCTCGCCCACATGAACGGCGACCATGGCGCGGATTCCGTCCTGATGTGCCGCGCCCTCGGTGGCGTTCCAAACGCCGAAAGCGCCCGGGTGACGGGTGTCGACCGTGCGGGAATGGATTTCGAGGCGGTCGTCGCGGGTTCAACCGTGAACGTACGCATCGACTGGGGTCACACGCTGACCGCGCGCGCTCAAGTTCGTGGCGAGGTGGTCCGGCTCTACGAGGAGTCTTGCAAGGCGCTTAACATCGAACCGCGCCAGGCGGAGCAGGCGAGCCATTAGCGTGTTCGAAGCGTTCCCACATCAAGGGTATTGCCACAGCGGATCAGAGCTCGAGCATGACTCGCGTATTGAGTTCGTACGCGGCGAGCGCCTCGGCGATAAGAGCCTCTCGTCGAGGTTCGTCCCACGCTGCTTCGTCCAGCGCGGCTCGGTACCTGTCCTTGAATACATTTGGGTCGCCGATCTCTTCAAAAAGGTAGAACCGCACTCCGTCGGCATCGAGGTCGAGCGCTTTCGCGATAGCGCGGGCGATATGTTGTCCACCGGAGAGGTCGCCGAGGTAGCGGACGTAATGATGGGCGACAAACCCGGCCGAATCTCCCGCCGTCTCCGAAATGCGCTCTACATAGGCAACCGTCGCGGCGGTCGGCGCAACCTGGTCGCGCCACGCATCACCGAGCAAGAACTCAAGGTCTCGCTCAAGCGATGGAACGCGCGCCAGCTCGGGCGCAAGGAAGGCGCGGGCGGTTGGGTCGCTGCTCATCGTCGCTGCGGTGTCTTCGAGGGCCGCGTAAATGAAGTAATGCTGGGCGACCATCCTCGAGTAGAGGCCCCGGTTGAGCTTTCCGGCGAACAGTTCGCGCACGAACGCCGAACCCTGAGCTCCTGCGTGGGCGTGCTTCGTGGCTTCTCGGAGCCTCTCGGAAAACTTCGTATCGGTGCGACCAGTCGTCATAAACCCTCCAGGTTGGGCTCGAGTATTAGCCCTCAACCACGCCCCGCCAAGGGTGCTGTTGCCATGAAACTGCGCAGGCTCCGGAATCTGGAAACCTTTCAAATCTATCAATCTGCCCCATTCAAGCGAAGGCGTCTCGCACCTTTGCACGGTTACCCCGGACATGAGACCAGTCGCGAAACTGGTGACACAATATGAAATGGCTAGCATTCCTTATGCTTCTGGTCCTGGCGGTCGCTTTCCCGATCACCGCCAGCGCGCAGTCGGTTTCACAGGGCGGAAGAACACTCTCCGCATCGAAGGTCAGCGGGCTCAACCCCGCGGGCGAGGTCGTCACGGTTTCCGGCAGCGGCTTCGATGTCGAAAAGGGCATCTACGTGGCCTTCTGCATCGTGCCGGCGCCAGGGCAAATGCCGACGCCCTGTGGCGGAGGCGCCGACCTCGCCGGGACGGGTGGTTCGTCGGTCTGGATTTCATCGAATCCGCCGTCGAACGGTGTCGGCCTCGCCAAACCTTACGGACCAGACGGCACCTTTTCTGTCCAACTCCAGGTGGGAGCGGTAATCGACGACAGCCATGACTGCCGCGAGATCGCATGTGCGATCGTGACACGCCGCGACCACCTTTCGCTGTTCGACCGTTCACAAGACGTGATCCTCCCGGTTTCGTTCGCGGTTCCGACGCCACCTCCACCCCCACCGCCCCCAACCAGCGGGGGCGGAACACAAGTAACACCAGCGCCGGCATCGACCGCGACACCCACCAGCACGCCCACCCCGACGATGACGCCAACCGTGGCGAGCTCGCCAACTGCGACCATCGTGCCCTCGCAGATTTCAACCGACGGTCTTTCGGTGAGCGCTGGCTCGCGCAAGCTTTCGACTTCGAAAGCAAACGCCCTTTCGGCAAGCGGCGAATCGGTGGAAGTGCACGGCGAGGGATTCGACGCGAGCCAGGGCATTTTCGTTTCGCTCTGCGCTGCGCCGACCGCGGGCAAGGCCCCGAAGCCCTGCCTTACCGGGTCGGCCGAAACCTCCGCATGGATCTCATCGAACCCGCCCGATTTCGGGAAGGACCGGGCGAAGGCCTACGGGACGGGCGGCTCATTCGACATCCAGCTGATGCTCAAGCCGGTCATTGATTCGAGCACGGATTGCCGCAAGGTCGCCTGCGCGATTACCACGCGCAACGACGACACCAATGCCGCAGACCGGGGCAACGACCTCTTCATCCCGGTTTCGTTCAGCGATGCGGCGGCATCTCCGACCGCAGTGGCGCCCGGAACCCTCCCCTCCATCCCAGCCCCAACCAACGACGGCGGCGGAAACGGACCCTGGCTCTGGATTGGCATCGGCCTGGCGGTGCTCGTTGCTGCTGCGGGAGCGGTGTTCCTCCTCGGCAAGCGGCGCAAGACCGCTGCCATCGCGCTCAGCCTGCTTGCCGTCGTCGGACTATTTGGGGCCTGTGGAGGGGACGATTCAGCGAGCCGCACGGCGACGGAAAGCCCGCACATCGTGGTTGGCACAAAGCCGAGTCAGACCCT
>JBATAT010000410.1:0-3006 GCA_049662005.1 Tepidiformaceae bacterium | reverse complement strand
CGCTCTCGGTTCTAGTCGGGCCACTCGGTGTCGAAGACTCGGACGGCGGGACCGGTCTTGAAGACAGAGCCTTTGCCGTCCCATTCGAGGATGAGGTCGCCACCGGGCATGTGGTTGACGATGCGGTCGCCGGTGAAGCCACGGAGGCGTGAGGCGGCACAAACTGCCGTGGCGCTGGTGCCCGAAGCGAGCGTGATCCCGGTGCCGCGCTCCCAAACTCGGTGGTTCACCTCGCCTTTGTTGAGCACCTGGACAACCTGGAAGTTCGTGCGGCGTGGGAAGAGCACGTGGTTCTCGACCAAAGGGCCGATGCGTTCGAGCGGGAAGGTCGCCGGATCATGGTCGATGTAATGGATGGCGTGGGGGTTGCCGACACTGACGAGTGTCAGCTTCAGGTCGATGCCATCGGCCGTGATCGGAAGATCAATGACCGGGCCGGGGCCTTCGACGTTCGCCGGAAGCGAGGCGGGATCGAAGTTCGGAACGCCCATGTCGACGCGCGCGGAGGTGATAACGCCGTTCTCGCGGAACAACTGGAGGACCTTGATCCCGCCGAGGGTTTCGACGGAAACGTTGTCGGCGTCTGGTGGGAGGAAGCCCTCTTCGACGGCGAACTTCACGAGGCAACGGATGCCGTTGCCGCACATCTCCGCCTCGGATCCGTCGGCGTTGAACATGCGCATGCGCATGTCGGCGACGTCGGATTTCAGGCCGAGGATGAGGCCATCGGAGCCGATGCCGAAGTGGCGGTCGCTGACGGCGCGGGCGATTTCTTCCCAGTCGTCGCGATCGGTGGTTGGGAGGGTATAGACGTAGTCGTTGCCGGCGCCGTGCATCTTGGTAACGCGCATGGGGAAAGTTTAACAGAGCCGAGGCCCGAGGCCCGAGGCCCGAGGAGTGTTAGCGGCTTTCGCCGCGGATGACGTTGGTGCAGGCGCCGGTGAAGATGTTGGCATGGAGGTCGATATCGTCGGCGTCCTGGACCCAGGTGATGCGCTTGTCGTCGCGGCGGAACCACTGGTCCTGGCTGCGGATGAGGCGATGGGTCGCGATCTTGGTGCGCTCTTTGGCTTCTTCGAGGGAGGCTTCGCCGCGAAGCAGGTTCACCGATTCGCCGTAGCCGATAGAGGACATGGCCGGGGCGTCGGCGGCGATGCCTGAATCGAGAAGCGACTGGACCTCTTCGAGAAGGCCAGCTTCGAACATTCTCTCGACCCGGTGGTCGACGCGTTCATGAAGCACCTTGCGTGGCACGTCGATGCCGAAGAGCAGGAACTCGAAGTCTGGGTCGCGCTTTGCCTGCCAGTCGCTCATTGTTCGGCCGCTCTTTTCGAAGACTTCGATAGCGCGGGTAACGCGGCGGATGTTGCGGGCGTCGATTCGTTCGGCGGTGGTGGGATCGATGCTGGCAAGGCGCTGATGGAGGGCTTCGGCACCATCGGATTCGGCGAAGGCCGCAAGTTCGGCGCGAAGGGCCTCGTCGGGAGCGACGTCCGGGACCTGCCATGCTTCGAGGAGCCCCCAGACGTACTGGCCCGTGCCGCCGACGAGCCAGGCGAAGCTGTTGCGCTCCCAGATGGCGTCGAGCGTTGCCCTTGCTTGCTGCTGGTAGAGGGCGAGGTTGTAGCCATCGGAAGGGTCAGCGACGTCGTAGAGGTGGTGGCGGACGGACCTGCGGTCTTCGAGCGAGGGTTTGGCCGTGCCGATGTCCATGCCGCGATAGACCTGGCGGCTGTCGGCGTTGACGATCTCGCCGCCGAGGCGCCCGGCGAGTTCGAGGGCGATCGCAGACTTGCCCGTGCCGGTGGCGCCGACGATTGCTACGAGGCGGCGGAGCATGTCCTCACCCCCCGACCCCCTCTCCCAAGCTTGGGAGAGGGGGAGGCGTCGATGCGTTGCAGATGGCGGCGAACTGTTCGGCTTTTAGGGAGGCGCCGCCGACGAGGGCGCCGTCGATGTCGGGTTGGGAGAGAAGGGTGGCGGCGTTCTCGGGGTTCACGCTGCCACCGTACTGGATTCGGATGGAATCGGCGTGGACTGGCGCGATTTCGCGAAGGACGCTGCGGATGTACGCGCAGGCTTGTTGGGCGACTTCGGGCGTGGCAGTTTCGCCGGTCCCGATGGCCCAGACAGGCTCGTAGGCAATGGTCACGCGGGGCGACATGGTGAGGCCGGTGAGGCCGGCGCGGAGTTGACGATAGAGGACCTTTTCGGTGAGGTCGCTCTTGCGTTCTTCGAGGAGTTCGCCAACACAGACGATGGGATCGAGGTTCGAGGCGAGCACCGCCGCGACTTTACGGTTCACCCAGTCGTCGGTTTCGCCGAAGAACTGGCGGCGTTCACTGTGGCCGATGATGACGTAGCGGCAGTAGTCGGCAAGCATCGGAACGCTCACTTCGCCCGTGAATGCACCCTTCGGTTCCCAATAGACGTCCTGGGCGGCGACACCGACGTGAGTACCGCCGAGCACATCGCGAACAGCGCCAAGGTGAGGGAACGGCACGCCGACGGCGACATCGCACGCGGCATCCGTGGTCGTTTCGGCGACCGCCTTCGCGAGCGCGATCGCCTCGGCCTCAGTGGTGTTCATCTTCCAGTTACCGGCCACGAACGGCTTTCGCATCACTTGCTCCTCGCGCGCTTACGCGTCGTCGTGTTGGTGTTCTTTGGTGGCGCATTCTTCACCGGGCCGAAGCGTTCGACCAGCCGTTGGGGGTTGCGCACGCTCACGGTGACCCGGGTTGCGCGGACCGGGAGCAGACGGGGGATGAGCCAGACGCGGATCGGGTTCTTCAGGGTGAGTTCCGCAGCGGTGCCCCAGGTGGCGACGAGCGCCACGTCGCCGTGGAACGCCGTCCGTACTCCGATGCCCTTCCACCACGTCCACGGGACGAGCCTGGCGCCGAGGACGTCACGGGTTTCGACCGTGGTATCGGCGAAGCCGCCGAAACGGATGCGCATTCTGTCGGGGGAGATGGCGATGAACGACGTGGGGAGCCGCAATGC
>JBATAT010000409.1:0-2418 GCA_049662005.1 Tepidiformaceae bacterium | reverse complement strand
ACTGGTACAGCGACCCCGGTGAGGAAGCTCGCAGCAGGTAGCGCGAAGCTCAGGGTCATCTGGGCGACCTCCTCGGGCGTTCCGTAGCGCCGCAACGCCGTCCGCTGGTGCGCGTACTTCTCTTTCGACTCCTCCGGGATTGATTCCGTCATGCCCGTCCGGATCGGCCCGGGGCAGATGCAGTTCACGGTGATGCCCTCCTTCCCGAATTCCATCGCCAGCGACCGTGTGAGCCCGATGACCCCATGTTTGGCGGTCGTGTACGGGCTCAGCCCCGGTGACGCACCGAGACCTTCGGTGCTCGCGATGTTGATGATTCGAGGGCTTTGGGACTTTCGAAGGTGAGGCAACGCCGCCCGGATCGTGTAGGTCATCGCGGTCAGATTCACGGCAAGCACGCGCGCCCATGCCTCGTCGTAGCCGTCACCTTCCAGCGGGACTGCGGCTGAAATGCCCGCATTGTTCACGAGCACATCGAGTCCGCCGAACGCGTCGACCACCTCGGCCACCAGCCGGTTCACGGCGTCTCGGTCGGAAACATCGCAGGGCCAGCCGCGAGCCGTGTTTCCAGCAGCGGTGATCGCGTTGGCGACCCGTTCGACCGGCTCGCGATTCTGGTCGACGGCAGCTACTTTGGCGCCCTCATCCGAAAACACGTACGCCGTTGCCTCCCCCATCCCGCTCCCCGCGCCGGTGACCAATACCACTTTCCCCGAGACTGACCTGCTGAGCTGGCTGATGCGCGCCATCGTGGAACCCTCGTCCGGTGATTCCGCAAGGTCTACGGCCCCCGGCGAGATTCGGCAAGCAGCGGGACGGCGATCAAGTTCGTTCAGTTGCGCGACCACTGTCGCCCGGCCCATGCTACGGCCACCAACGCCACACCCTACCCAGGAGTCTCCCCCGATGGTTATGGCCCTCGACGGCATCAAGGTTCTCGATCTCTCCCGGCTCGCTCCCGGCCCCCATTGTTCAATGCTCCTCGCCGATTTCGGCGCCGATGTCACTCTCGTCGAAGCTGTGCCCGGCTCGTCGGCCAAGCTAGGGTCGCCTGGCATGCGCCGCAGCGAATCCGCCGACCGTGCTGCTGCCTACAACGCCCTCGGCCGCGGCAAGAAGTCCATCGCCCTCAACCTCAAGGATGAAGCCGCGAAGAACATCTTTTACGAGATGGTGAAGACTGCCGATGTCGTCATCGAAGGCTTCCGGCCCGGCGTCGTAAAGCGCCTCGGCGTCGATTACGACACGCTTGCGAAGATCAACCCCCGCATTATCTGCTGCTCGATCTCCGGTTTCGGCCAGACCGGCCCCTATAGCAACCTGGTCGGGCACGACATTAACTACATTTCCATTGGCGGCGCGCTCGGCGTGACCGGCCGCCCCGGCCAGCCACCCTCCATCCCGGTGAACCTCGTCGCCGATTTCGCTGGCGGCGGGCTCACCGGAGCCTTTGCGATCTGTCTCGCGATCCTCGCGCGCGAGAAGACGGGCCGCGGCCAGAACGTTGATATCGGCATGAGCGACGGCGTCCTTTCGCTGATGACGAGCGCCTTCACCCAGTACTTCGCCTCGGGCACGACCATCCAGCCGGGCGCTTCGCTGCTCAACGGCGCATCACCGTTCTACAACACCTACGAATGCTCCGATGGCCGCTGGTTCTCGATCGGCAGCATCGAATCGCACTTCTGGGAAGCGCTCTGCAAGGTCATCGGCACCGAAGACCTGTTGCCGAAGCAGTTCAATCAGCCCGAATGGCCGGCGATGATCGAACGTTTCAAGGGCATCTTCAGGCAGAAGACCGCCGACGACTGGATGGCCATCATGTCCCAGTACGACATCTGCGCGACGCCCGTTCTCGAAATGGAAAATGTCGTGACGAACGAACATAACCTTGCGCGCGGAATGGTCATCGAAGTCGATTCCCCCATTGGCAAGGTCAAGCAGATCGGCGTCGGCCCGAAGCTCAGCGACACGCCCGGCATGCCGAAGTTCAGTTCGCCGCTCATCGGCCAGCACACCGACGAGGTCCTCAAGGACCTCGGCTTCGACGCGGCGAAGATCGCCAGCTTGAAGGAGGCGGGCACCGTCGGTTAGCAATGCAGGAGCCTGTTTGCCCGCGCCGACCTTCGCTTCGCTGACCAAATGCTTGCCCGGCCGAAACCGGGCTTCCTTGACGTAGAGTCCGGAGACACGGGACCACGTGGCGTCCCCCCCCCGTTGTACCATCGAAGCAGGAGGAACGATGAAATTCAGTACACTGGCCCTGGCGATCCTCCTCGCGCTTCCCGTCGCGGTAAGCCACGCCGAGACACCGACTCCCACCGCAACGCCCACTGTCACGAGTGTGGCTCCGTTCCCATCGACGCCCCACTACCTTCGTGCGTTTCCAGGCCCGGAAGAGGACTCCTGGTACGTCTA
>JBATAT010000408.1:0-8014 GCA_049662005.1 Tepidiformaceae bacterium | reverse complement strand
TCAACAAGCTCCGCTAATTTCTGCTCGGCGGTGAGTTGTTCGGACATAGAGGCCTCTCCGGGTCGCCCGCTGTGGCTCGGGGACCGATGTGATATTGGGGCGCAAAGAACCCGGCCAGCGGGCCGGGGCAACAAGGCATCGCGCGATGCCAATCCTAGCATTGCTCCTCTTCACAGTCTTTTTGACGGTGAATACGACCACGGACAACGCAATGGGGCCGCCCGGAGGCGACCCCACCTTGATCCACGCGACGAACAGGTCAGGCCGGCTTCATCGCCGTTACGGCCGCCGAGGCGATTCCTTTGCCCCCGGGGTATTCCACGGGAACCGACGAAATGCCGGTGAATCCTGCCGCTTCGATCTTGCCCAGGTAGTCGCTTTCGAGGAGCGCACCGGCGACGCACCCGGCCCACTGCTCCATGTCGTCCTTGATGCTGTCCGGCGCCTGCTTCGTCCAGACAATGTCCGAAACCTGCAACCGTCCGCCGGGCTTGAGCACGCGGAACGCCTCACGGAAGACCTGGTCCTTATCCGGCGACAGGTTGATGACGCAGTTCGAGATGATCACGTCGACCGTGTTGCTCTCGATCGGCAGATGCTCAATCTCGCCCAGACGGAATTCGACGTTCTTCGCGCCCACCTTCGCCTGGTTCTTCCGGGCGAGCGCGATCATCTCGGAGGTCATGTCGACGCCGTAGACCTGGCCAGTTTCCCCCACCATCTTCGACGCGAGGAAGCAATCGATGCCGCCACCGGAGCCGAGGTCGAGGACCACCTGCCCCGGCTGGAGCGCCGAAATCGCGGTCGGGTTGCCGCAGCCGAAGGCCACGTCTGTGACTGTCGTTGGCAAGTCGCTGATGTCGGTCTGTGCGTAGAGCGACGCGACGTTCGTGACGATCGTCTCGTCTTCGCTCACACCGCAGCAGGAGACATCGGCCGAAGCTCCGCTCCCGCAACAGGAGGAGGCTTCCGTGCTCGCCGAGGGCGCGCAACATGCGGACGAGTCGACAACCTGGATAACGTCGTCAGCGTTCAATACGCCGCGCACACGGTTGCCGTAGGCGCGAGAGACTTCGTTGCGGATTTCTTCGGGGCTTCGAGCGGTCATTGGTGAACTCCTTGTTCCATGTCATCGTAAAATTACGATTGAAAGTACCGTACGACTGCGTGGCGGCGCTGTCAATATCGATTTTTAACGATACTATCGTATCCATGAAAGTCATCGAAGATCTTGAAATCGAAGAGCAACGAGCGGCAGCCGTCTTTCGCGCCCTGGGTAACCCTGCACGTGTCCGCATCGTTCGCGAGCTTGCAAAGCGCTCTGCCTGCGCGACCGGCGATTTCGTCAACCTCCTGCCACTTGCCCAGTCCACCGTTTCCCAGCACCTGAAGGTGCTCAAAGAGGCCGGCATTGTGCACGGAGCCATCGAAGGCGACCAGTGCTATTGCCTTAATCCCGAAACCATCCGCTGGCTGGCCAACTTCACCCACGACATCTGTTGCGGCGAGGACAGCTGCGAACCAGGGACCTGTTGAGGGTTGGGGGTTTGGTGGAGACGAGGGGACTCGAACCCCTTACCTCAGCGATGCGAACGCTGCGCTCTCCCAGATGAGCTACGTCCCCCAGTGCCAAACGAGCCGCTCCATGACACATCGTATGGAGCGGCCCGCGAATGGGTCAACCGTGGTTGCAATTTACGTTCGGTGCGAAGAACCTCGCCCGATTCGGTAGCTCGTCTCTCCGGTGAATTCACGCTGTTTGCCGCACTTCTTGCAGCGCCCTGGTGTTAGCTCCCCCCGGGGAGGATCCAGTACCCAGTGATGGACACAGTCAGCGACCATTTGGAGCGCCTCGGCTTTCGACATGCATTACACCCCTCAAACTATTCGTCTGTGATGAATGGCCGAAAGTGCTGCACACCCCGCCACCGGCCGGGGGCCAGTGTAGTCCTACCTATAGACGGTTTCAATCGTTTATTTCGTTTCGTCCAGCATCCCCGGCAAAGGTGTAATGGATACCACCCCCGCCGAGACATCGATAGCATCGATGACTTCAGCGATCGCTGGCACCAGGATTTCGCCATGCTCACCCTTTACCACGTAGACATCGTTGGCCCCGGTCTGAATCACCTCGATGATTGCTCCGAGCGTCTCGCCATCCGTCACCCTGACACCCATGCCGATGAGTTCGTGGATGAAATAGGACTCGTCGTCATCGCGCTGAACGTCGTTGTCGGCCGCTTCCAGCAGTTCGCCGCGCAGAGCTTCGATATCGTTGCGGCTGTTGATGCCGCTTAACTTCAAAATCCAGTGCTCATGGTCCGGCCGAGCCTGTTCGATCACGCGGCGTACGCCAGACAGGTAGACCGGGCGCCCGCGTTGAAGGTTTCGAGCAGTGGGCGAAAATGCGAGGGCACGCATCTCTCCCTTGAGTGCATGCGGACGCAAAACGCGCCCGACGGCGGTGAAGCCGGGGCGCGGTTCTTTCGCGGTGCTGATAGGGTTCTGGTACCGGGGCCGGCGTGGTTTTGCGGGCCGTGGAGCCGGGGCGGACTCTTCGCTGGTCAGTCGCCGATCTCCAGGTTCACACGCACATCTTCGCGTACAGCAGCGACTTTCACGAGCGCTCGCATCGAGCTGGCGATCCGCCCGCCCTTGCCGATGACCTTGCCCCAGTCGTCTTCCGCCACGTCCAGCCGAACCTGCACGCGGTCGCCGTCCTGGGTTTCCGTGATGCGGACTTCTTCCGGGTGGTCGACCAGCTCTTTGGCCAGGTATTCGATGATTTCGCCCATCATGGTGTCGGCCACGGCACTACTCCTCGCTTGGGGATTCTTCGGCAGGAGCCTCGGCGACAGCGTCGTCGGCCGGTGCCTCAGCGGCCGCGGCCTTCGCCGCGTCAGCTTCGGCCTTCGCAGCGGCTGCAGCCTCAGCCTTGGCGGCTTTCTCAGCGTCGGCGGCGCGAGTCTTGGCACGCGCTTCCGCTGTCTTGGCCTGCTCAGCGCGCTTTACTTCGAGCTTCGCCTTGACGAACGGCGCCTTCTTTTCAATCACGCCAGCCTTGACGAGGATCTTCTCGGCCGATTCTGAAGGCTGAGCACCCTTGGCTATCCACTCTTTCGCCTTTTCACCATCGATGATGATGGCGGGCGGGTCGGCGTGCGGGTCGTACGACCCGAGGTTTTCGATGAATCGCCCATCTCGCTTGACGGGCTTGTCCGCGACCACGACGCGGTAGAATGGGTGGCGCTTCTTTCCGATGCGCTTCAGCCGGATCCGGATCATTGCTACTCCTGGAATTACACCCGCTCTCTTCGGCGGGCGGAAAATGCACTTCGAGTCAAGGTACACCATCGCCGCATAACGCGCAGGGATGGTGGGATGCGTCCGGCGCTCCGCCTACCGGAACATCGGCATTCGCCCGCTGCTCAGCGTCTTCGCGATCTTCCGGGCTTCGAAGAACTGCTTGAGGAGCTGGTTCACCTGGGTGGCGTCCGTCCCACTACCCCGCGCGATTCGCTTGCGTCGCTTGCCGTCGATCTTCTCGGGATGCCGTCGCTCCCACGCCGTCATCGAAAGCACGATAGCTTCCGCCTTGTTGAAAAACGACTCGTCGATATTATCGACATCCAGCTGTGCTTTGATCTTGCTGAAGCCTGGAAGCATGCCGACGAGTTGGCCGAGGGGGCCCATCTTTCGCACTTTGCGAAGTTGTTCGACGAAATCCTGGAGGTCGAACGTCCCCTTCTTCATCTTCTCGCCGAATCGATCGGTGTCCTCGTCGCCGATCGTCTCCTTGGCTTTTTCGATGAGCGAAAGCATGTCGCCCATGCCGAGGATGCGGCCCGCAAGCCGGTCCGGGTAGAACGCCTCGAGCGCGTCCGACTTCTCGCCCATGCCGATGAACTTCACCGGCACGCCGGTCACTTCGCGGATGCTGAGTGCCGCGCCACCGCGGGCATCGCCGTCCATCTTGGTCAGAATCAGGCCAGTCGTACCGACTTTTTCGTGGAACTCCTTGGCAGCCGTCACGGCGTCTTGGCCAGCCATCGCGTCGGCCACAAACAGTACTTCCGTGGGCTGGAGTTGCGACCGGAGGTCCGCCACTTCGCCCATCATCTCTTCGTCGATATGCAGCCGGCCGGCGGTATCGACCAGCAGGTGCGTGGCGTTCATCCGCTTCGCTTTTTCCAGCCCGTTCGCAGCGATCACCGCGGGCTTCGCACTCGTCCCCTCTTCGTGGTACGGCACATCAAGCGCTTTGGCGAGCGTCACCAGCTGTTCGACAGCGGCGGGCCGGTAGACATCGCAAGCGACCACGAGCGGCCGATTGCCCTGCTTCTTCAGCAGGTTCGCCAGTTTGGCGATGCTCGTCGTCTTACCGGAACCCTGGAGGCCAACCAGCATGATCACGGTCGGTGGCCGCGAAGACGTTGCCAACTGAGGCGCGGCGCCACCGAGAATCTCCACCAGTTCGCTGTGCACAATGTCGATGACCTGCTGGGCCGGCGAAAGGCTCCGAAGCACCTGCGCCCCGAGCGCCTTTTCTTTCACCCGTGATGTGAACTCCCGGACGACCTTGAAGTTCACATCGGCTTCGAGCATGGCCATGCGCACCTCGCGCAGTGCCTGGTCGAGGTCTTCTTCGGTCACGATGCCGCGCGAACCAAATTTCTTGAACGCGCCCTGTAACTTGTCGGTGAGAGATTCGAACATCTCCCGTTAGTGTAGCGGTCGTATCTGGCCTGAGTCTCTATCCCGCACGTCCCACTCGAATCAGATGTATCGTGGAGAGATGGAAGAACTTACGGAAACTCCGCCAGCCGACGACACGCCCGTCTGCGTCCACCACTGGAAGCTCGGTGTGCCTGCCTCCGGCATCACACCCGGAGTTTGCCGCGAATGTGGTGCGACACGTGAATTCGGGCAGTCTTTCGCCCCATCCAGTTATGGCCGGCCTCGCCGTAAGTAGGGGGTTCTTGTTGGACCGAAACGAAAAGGTGTCGATCTTGCTCGCCCGGGCCGAAGAGGTCCGGCGGCTCGCACTCGATGAACTCGATGCGGTGGCCCGAAAGACGAGCACATGGGGTTCGAAAGAGCACCGCGAAGCGCGCGACAAGGTCGAGGCCACGAATAATGCTGCGAACGCCCGCTATCAGAAGCTTGAAGGCGAAGCGCTCGACCTCGAACTCGCGAAATAAAACCAACCGCCCGCAGCCTTGACACAGGCGCGTAGCATGCGCCTCAGAACCCGGCCACGAATGTGCTGCGACGTCCTCAGCCCCGCTGAAGCCTCCGCGACCTGTTTGCAACGCCGCAATACGCAATGGAGGCGCAAAACTATGGGAATCCTGGACAAACTGCTCCGACGAAAGCCTGATCACGAAGCCTGGCTCAAGGCGAACCCCGGCAAACGCAAGGTCACCATGGACGCCCCTGATATCTCCGCGGCTGAGTCCGCCTCTATGCGCTCTCGCATGGAATCCGAGCTCGATGAGCAGAGAAACAAGCGCGACAACGCATGAAGTGCCCGCGTTGCGAATCTTCCTCGCTGATCGGCAGCCACGACACCGTTTCGTGTCTCTCGTGCGGCCACGCCGTGAGCGAGCCGAATCGCGAGGCGTGGGACAAAGTCAGTAGCATCCGTGGCGGCTCGAAACTCCTCGGTCCGGCATGGACCGACGCCGAGCACGCCCTCTGGGCCGCATCGGGACGCTAACGCGGCGCGGGCCTTGCGATCAGCGCTTTCTGCCGATGTAAAGCAGATGGTTCGCGGTCCCGAGGATGCTCGGTTCATCTGCTGTCTGCTCGAGCAGGTCGAGGGCGGCTGCATACGTTTCCCGGTCGGTCTCCGCGATTTCCAGGAGTTCGCGGAAGGCCGGTGGCGAGAACCCTTCAATAGCAACCAACGTCACAAACTCAAGCCCGAACGAAGCGAAGAAGGGACCGATCTCCTCAGGTCGGGCGCCGTATCCGGCGTCGAATCTGCCGGCCGCGTCGTTGTAAAACGCCCCGTGCTCGAGCACGCGATTCACATACTCTGAATTGCGAAGATGGTGACGCTCTTCCGGGATCACGATCGCCCGCCGAAGGAAGTTCAGGCGAGGCATAAAGGCCACGAACGCCAAACCGCCTGGCCGAATCACCCGAGCGAGCTCTCGCGCTGCCTGCTCGCGCCGTTCGGCCTCCGGCAAGTGATAGAACGGACCCAGGCAAAGAGCAGCATCGAATGAGCCCTCGGGCCATCGCATGAGGTTGCACGCGTCGGCCACTACAACTTCCTCTACACGTGACCCAACCGCCGCCGTCGCGATTCGGCGGCGAGCAACGGCGAGGAGTTCAGGCACGAGATCCGCGAGAGTCACCAGATGCCCATTCTCTGCGAGCCAGATCGCATACCGACCCGGTCCGCCGCCGATGTCGAGGACACGTGATCCCGGTTCAAGGTTCTTCGCAAGTCGTCGGGTGGTCAGCTCGAATTCAATCAGCCCCGTATCGAGCGTTTCGAGCCGGCGCCACTCTCTCTCTGGATCCGAGCCGTAGTACCTCATTATTCGGTCCGAACTATTCTCAGTCACGAACACCTCTCGTGAGCCAACATGCATTCCCGTATTGGGTTGTGTCACGTCCAATCCCGGGAACCCAACGGTGCCACTTCGCTCGGAAGCGAATTCCGGACTTCGGCCCGATGAAGAACCCGCTCCCCGCGCGGCATCGGGACGCTAACGATGCCGGCGCGCTGCAGCAGCTTCACCCAGGCTCGACCGTCTGATTCCTGAGCCCTGGGTCAAACGCTTCCGACGGCGACCTCGCGCAGTTCGCCGTCGTGCATTTCCAGCACGCGATCGGCCAGCCGTGCCATCTGCAAATCATGGGTGACCATGATTCCCAGCTTGTCGCGCGTCTTCACCTCTTCAACGAGCGATTCGACCACCTGGCGCCCACGCTCGGAGTCGAGGCTCGCGGTCGGCTCATCGACCAGGACAAACCGCGGGTCGTTCATTAGTGCACGTGCGATAGCGACTCGTTGGCGCTCGCCACCGCTGAGTTCCGAGGCGAGTGCGCGTGCCCGCTTTTCGAGGCCGAGTTCTTCCATGAGCCTGTCCGCGCGGGCCTCGGAATCCTTCTTGCTCCCCCGCGAGATCGATTGGATCACCATCAGGTTCTCCCTGGCGGTGAGGAACGGCAGAAGGTTGTTCGCCTGAAACACGTAGCCCACCGAGTTCCGGCGAAACGCTGCCTGCTCTCCCTTGCTCAGCCGGGAAATATCGCGCCGATCGACCTCGATGCTGCCCTCGCTCGGCGTGAGCAACCCGCCGATCATCGCGAGCAGCGTGGTCTTGCCCGAACCGCTGGGGCCAACGATCGCCACGAACTCGCCAGCAACACATCGGAAGTTCACGCTCTTCACCGCCCTCACCTCGTTCGCTCCCTGGCCGTACGTCTTGCTCAGGTCTACTACGTTCAATGCCCCGTTCGATCCGGCGCTCATTGCTGTTGCCCAAGCGCGATGATGGGGTCGACCTGCGCAATCTGCCTGCCCGAGAACAGCGCTCCGATCACACCGGTGCCGACGAGCGTGATCGCTGTGACCACGTAGGTCCTGCCCTCGAAGGCGATCGGCACCGTCTCGGGCAATCGGGCCAGCGCATTCCCGGTCGCCCAGGCGAGCGGTACCGCGATCGCGACGCCGATAAGGATGATGGCCAGCGCCTGGATCAGTACCTGCCGGAAAAGGAAGAATCCGCTCGCCCCAAGCGCCTTCAGCACACCGAATTGGCTGATTTTCTGCAGCGTTAGCACGTAGAAGAAGACGCCGATGACGAGCGCCCCGATGAGGTAGCCGAACCAGCGGAGTGCCGTGACCGTCGATTGTTGCCCGGCGACTCCTTCGATGTTTGCGAAGGCAGTCTGCTTCGAGACTGCGCGGAAACCCTCACCCTTCAGCGAGGTCAGTCCAGGGCCTTTGAGCAGCACGATGCTTGCGACTGGCGCGTCCTCCGCTTTCGGACCG
>JBATAT010000407.1:0-1515 GCA_049662005.1 Tepidiformaceae bacterium | reverse complement strand
AGGTCGACCCGTGGCCGAGGATGGCAATTACTTCCGCCTCGCCAAGGATGGCGAGGATGGCTTCGGTGATAGCCTCGCGCATGGCGTCGCATTCGGCTCGCAATACGTGAGGCGGAAGGTATGGCGCGCCCCACGTGGGCAGGGTCGCCACCGTTAAATGCCGCTGCCGCCGGCAACGGTGAGCAGCGCGCCGGTTGTGAAGCTCGATGCATCGGTGGCGAAGTAGAGGGCGGCGCCGACGATCTCATCGGGTTCGCCGCCACGCTGGAGCGGGATGGTGGTGGCTGCCCGCCTGTTAAAGTCGTCCATATCCCAGGCCTTCGAGATGTCGGTGAGGAACGGGCCGGGGATGATGCAATTGACGCGGACCTTTGGGGCGAAGTGCCGTGCGAACCCAACCGTCATCGCGTTGACACCGGCTTTCGCGGCAGCGTACGGAATCACGTTGGCGCCCGGGTGGATGGAGGCCGTGCTCGAAACCATGATGATTGAGCCGCCATCGGCCTCGGCCATGCGCGTTCCGACGATGGCGGAGAGCCGGAAGGGACCCTTGAGGTTCACGTCGAGGACCTTGTCGTAGAGGTCTTCGGAGACGTCCTTTACATGGTCGTAGATGGGGGACATGCCGGCATTGTTGACGAGGACATCGACCTTGCCGAATTCGGCGTAGGCACGTTCGGCGAGCTGTTCGACCTGGCCCCAGTCAGCTACGTGGCAGGCAACCGGGAGTGCCTTACGGCCGGTGAGCTCGCGGACCTCGGCGGCGGTGGCTTCGCAGGAATCGAGCTTCCGGCTGGCGATGATCACGTCCGCACCCGCTTCGGCGAAGGCAAGGACCATCGAGCGGCCGAGGCCGCGGCTTCCGCCGGTAACGAGGGCAACCTTCCCCGTGAGATCGAATCGGTTCGTCATGCATTCATTCCCGGCGGCGAAACGGCCGTCGGGGCAGTTTACAGGAGGTCAACCAGTGGGCTCGCATGGGCGCTCATAGCTGGTCGCTCGTGGTTCAGGCGCTGATGCTCCAGGGAGACTCTGGCTCGGCCGTCGCGAAGCCGCAAACCCGGTTGCGTCCTGAACGCTTGGCTTCATAAAGCGCCATGTCGGCTTCCTTGAGGAGCCAATCGGCGCCCTGTTGCTCGCCGGTTCGGTAGGTGCTGACACCGGCGCTGAGCGTTACGGCGAGAATCGCGCCGCCGGCAACCATCACGTGCTTCTGGACGGCAGCCCGGATGCGTTCCGCCGTATCGAGTGCACCCTCAACCGGCGTCGAAGGGAGCACCACCACGAATTCCTCGCCACCAAAGCGAGCGCAGAGATCAGCGTCGCGAATGTTGTCCTGAAGGAGGCCTGCGATGGCGCGGAGTACCGCGTCGCCGGCTGGGTGGCCGTGCTCATCGTTCACGTTCTTGAAGTGGTCCACATCGAGCATGATCAGGCTGAGCGGGGTGCCATACCGTGTCGAGATTCGGAAGTGCTCGCCGAGGTACTCCTCGAGGTGGCGCCGGTTGGCGATGC
>JBATAT010000406.1:0-15841 GCA_049662005.1 Tepidiformaceae bacterium | reverse complement strand
TTCGGGGCTGTCGGTGCCGCCTTCTCGTTCGCAGTCGGCGGCCTGATCGGCGCTGGGACCGGTATCTAAGCGGCGATCAGACCTGGATTTCGACCGCCAGCCGGTGGTCTGTCGTCCGGATGGCGGTAACCCGATACTCGAGCCCTCCTGCCATCATCTCGAGCCGCGAGTTCAGCGGGCGCTCGATCGCCCCCGCAACCTCATCGGGCAGCGCAATGTCACCGAGGGCCGCGTCCACCACTTCCATCGTCAGCTTTCCATCGACGATCTCCGGATTCACCGTGATCCTGCTGCGGAAGCCTACCCCCAGCCCGCCGACGGTGATCACGACGCGAATGACGCCGTTCGAACCTACCGTCACTTCGACCAGCGGGGCGTCGCCGATTCCGGGGAGTTCTGAGAGCTCCTTGGCGATGAGCGTCGAGAGCGCTTCTTCGGTGAGGACGATCGTGATGTTGCCGCCGCCGGCGCCCTCCGCTTCGCTTGACCCAAAGTCGGTGTCAACCGTGAAGAACAGGACCGTCGCGATCACCCCGCAGAGTCCGCCGAGGGTGAGGAGAAGCAGGGATTTCATCGGGCGATAACCATGCCGCGTTCGCGGCCACCGGGCAACTCAAATTGGTCTTCGGCAATGCTTGCAGTAATCGAAATTGGTTGGCATACTGACATCTCTGGTGGCTAGAGCGAGGTGGTCCCACCCGTTCCCATCCCGAACACGGTTAGTGAAACGCCTCAGCGCTGACGATACTGCCCGGGCAACTAGGTGGGAAAATAGGCCGCCGCCGGTCAACAGAAGAACCGCCCCAACAGGCGGTTTTTTCGTTTCCCGCGCCCGCACCGGGCAGGCAGGCCCTCAGGGCGCGCGCCCGGACTACCTCCCCCCCGCCACGTGCGCGCAGGCGTGCCGGTTAGCACCATGGTCCGCTGATTTCCCGGAAGAATCGGGCGCTGCTACAATCGAAACCAGATCCCAAATTCCCACCCTGGTCGTATTGCCTCTATCGAGGCCCCTCGGCCCACCAATCGGAGCCCAAACTTGTCAGCAGATACCGCCCAGCCAGAAATCCCGGAAGCCGAAATGGACATGGGGGCACTCCTCGAACTCGAGGATTCCCAGCCTGGACAGCTTCGCCGCGGCGAAATCGTCGAGGGGATGGTCATGGGCGCTTCACCCGATGGCCTCATCGTCGACGTCGGAACGAAGACCGAAGCCGTCATCCCCCAGGGCGAAATGCTCTCCCTCGGGGTCGATGGCGCCGCCAAGCTTAAGGCTGGCGATACCGTCAAGGTCATGGTCCTCCAGCCGTCGTCGTCCGAAGGCCACGCCATCGTCTCGCTCGACCGCGCGCGTGGCGAAGAAGGCTGGGACACGCTGGCAGTTCGCCACGAATCCGGCGAAATCTTCGATGCCCAGGTTACCGGCCACAATCGTGGCGGCATCCTCGTTAATGTCGATGGCGTCAACGCCTTCGTCCCGCTTTCGCAGATCGATAGCGTTCGCCGCGACGACCCGGATGCCTCGAATCAGCTGGCAAACCTCGTTGGAACTTCGATTCGCCTCAAGGTGATCGAACTCAACCGGAAGCGCAATCGCGTCATTCTCTCCGAGCGTGCGGCCATGGCCGAAGTTCGCAAAGAGCAGAAGGACAAAGTTCTCGAAGAACTCCAGGAAGGCGAAATTCGCACCGGCAAGGTTTCCTCGATCACCGATTTCGGTGTCTTCGTCGACCTTGGCGGCGCCGATGGCCTCGCCCACATGACCGAACTGACGTGGGAGCGGGGTAAGAAAGCCCGCGACCTCTACAACGTCGGCGACGAAGTCCAGGCGTACATCCTCAAGATCGACCGCGAGACAAAGAAGATCTCGCTTTCCCTCAAGCGGGCCCAGCCTGAAAAGTGGGACAGCACCGTCGACCGGTTCGTCATCGGCCAGATTCTTATCGGCCGCGTCACGAAGCTGATGGCGTTCGGTGCATTTGTCCGCCTCGATGGCCCGGTCGAAGGCCTGATTCATATCTCCGAGCTTTCGAACCGTCGCATCCAGCACCCGAAGGACGTCGTCAAAGAAGGCGATGTTGTCCCGGTGAAGCTTGTCCGAATCGAAAAGGATCGACACCGCCTCGGGCTCAGCCTCCGCCAGGCCCGCAACGACGCGGAGGCCATGGGCTTCCAGTTCGATGCCAATGGCGCCGTAATCGATTATCCAGACGACGTCCGCGAGCAGTTCCAGCTGCCTCCGCGCGATGCCTCCATGCCCGTCCGGCGCCAGCCAAAGACCGCCCACGAAGCCATCGAGCAGGCCGTCTCGCGCGACCCAGAACCGATTTCCGCGTTTGCTCACGCATTCTCACGAGCGCTCGAAAATGCCGAAGGCGGTCTCCCCGTCGCGGACGCTCCGGTTGAAGCCGTCGCTGAAGCGACCGTTGCGGATGTTCCGGCTGACGCTGCCGTCGCGGACGCTCCCGCTGCGGATGCCCCGTCTGAGGCCGCCGTTGCCGAATCGGCGCCAGCCGAAACGGCCCCCGCCAAAGAGGTAGTAGCGGCAGCGCCAGAAGTCACGGAAGCTGAGGAGACGAATGCGGCTGACGCAGCCCCTGAAGCGCCCGCTCCTGCGGAAGAAACTTCCGCTGTGGCCGAAGCGCCTGAGGCACGGGATGTCGTAGCCGAATCTCAGGATTCCTCCGAAGCGACAGCAGAGGCGTCGACCACCGAAAATGAAGCCGAATCGGACGGCCCAAGTAAAGAAGCCGCAGCACCTTCAACTGAGGAGGAGT
Organism: Tepidiformaceae bacterium; assembly: GCA_049662005.1. GTDB lineage: Bacteria > Chloroflexota > Dehalococcoidia > Tepidiformales > Tepidiformaceae > Amarobacter. The sequence continues at coordinate 13,067 of JBATAT010000406.1, read as the reverse complement.
CTGCTGGCGGTTCGTAGTCGTTCCCTGGGCGTTCCCAGTGGGGTTGGAGAAGCACATGGCCGATAGGTTCGATAAGTTCACCGAACGAGCGAGGCGCGTGCTTACGCTTGCGCAGGAAGAAGCGCACCGCTTCAACCATAACTACATCGGTACCGAGCACATCCTCCTTGGGTTGGTGCGCGAAGGCGATGGCGTCGCCGCCAAAGTTCTTGCGAACCTTGGCGTCGAACTCAACAAGGTCCGCTCCGCAGTCGAATTCATCATCGGCCGCGGCGACCGCACCGTTCTCGGCGAAATTGGCCTGACCCCGCGTGCAAAGAAAGTCATCGAACTCGCGGTCGATGAAGCGCGCCGCCTCTCCCATAGCTATATCGGCACCGAGCACCTCCTTCTCGGGCTTGTCCGGGAAGGCGAAGGCATCGCCGCGGGTGTGCTCGAAAGCCTTGGCGTGAATCTTGAACGCGTGCGTGGTGAAACCACCCGGATCCTTAGCCAGTCCGCGCCCCAGGCCGCTGGCGCCACCGCCGGTGCTGGCGCCCGACAGGCCACACGGACCCCCACCGTCGACCAGCTCGGTGCAGACCTTACCCAGGCTGCCCGCAATAACCAGCTCGATCCGGTAATTGGCCGCTCGAACGAACTCGAGCGCGTTGTCCAGATCCTCTCCCGGCGCACCAAGAACAACCCGGTGCTTATCGGCGAACCCGGTGTCGGCAAAACAGCCATCGCGGAACTGCTCGCCCAGCGCATTGTCAGCGGCGATGTCCCGGATACGCTCCAGGGCAAGCGGCTCATCACTCTCGATGTCGGCTCGCTGGTTGCCGGTACCAAGTATCGCGGCGAGTTCGAAGAACGACTGAAGAAGGTCATCGAAGAGATCAAGGGCGCGGGCAACTGCATCCTCTTTATCGATGAGTTGCACATGCTCGTCGGGGCCGGTGCGGCGGAGGGCGCGGTCGATGCCGCGAACATCCTCAAGCCGTCGCTCGCCCGCGGCGAACTCCAGTGCATCGGCGCCACCACCCTCGACGAATTCCGCAAGCACATCGAACGCGATGCCGCACTCGAACGGCGGTTCCAGCCTGTCATCGTCGAGCAGCCGTCGGTCGAAGAGACCATCGAGATCCTGAAGGGCATCCGCCCACGTTACGAAGAACACCACAAGCTGAAGATCAGCGACGCCGCCCTCGTTGGCGCGGCCGAGCTGTCCTCGCGCTACGTCAGCGACCGCTTCCTCCCCGACAAGGCGATCGACCTTATCGACGAGGCATCGAGCCGCGTCCGCATTCGCCGCGCAGCCACTCCGCCTTCCCTCAAAGAAGCGATGAAGGGCCTCGAAAGCCTGCGCCGTGAAAAAGACCAGGCGATTGCCGCTCAACAGTACGAATACGCCGCCGAACTCCGCGACCGCGAACTCAAGCTCCAGGACAAGATCAAGGAGATGGGCGAGTGGGAAGAAGGGGAGGAAGGCATTGCCACCCCCGTCGTGACGGAAGAGGACATTTCCGAAGTCGTCTCGATGTGGACCGGCATCCCGGTTGCTCGCATCGCCAGCGAAGAGAGTGCCCGGCTTCTCAAGATGGAAGATCAGCTTCGCGGCCGCGTGATCGGCCAGGACGAAGCGATCGAGACAATCGCTCGTGCAGTCCGGCGTGCCCGCGCAGGGCTCAAGGATCCGCGCCGCCCGATTGGCGTCTTCCTCTTCTGTGGCCCCACCGGTGTCGGCAAGACGGAACTCGCCCGTGCGCTCGCCGAGTTCATGTTCGATTCCCAGGACAACATGATTAAGCTCGACATGAGCGAGTTCAGCGAGAAGCACACCGTTTCGCGCCTCGTCGGAGCGCCTCCCGGCTACGTCGGCTACGACGATGGTGGTCAGCTCACCGATACGGTTCGCCGCAAGAGCTACTGCCTCATCCTTCTCGACGAAATCGAAAAGGCCCACCCGGAAGTCTTCAACCTCTTGCTCCAGATCTTCGATGAAGGCCGCCTGGCCGACGCGAAGGGCCGCAAGGTCGACTTCCGGAACACGATTATCATCATGACCTCGAACGTCGGGTCCGACCTCATCAAGAAGGACTCTGGCCTCGGTTTCTCGACTGCCCAGGACGACGCCAAGACTGGTGAAGACCGCTACCAGCGGATGAAGGACAAGGTCCTCACGGAGTTGAAGAACGTCTTCAAGCCGGAGTTCCTCAACCGCATCGACAGCACCGTCGTCTTCCGCTCGCTTTCCCGCGAAGACATCCGCCGCATCGTTGATAACGAGCTTCGGAAGGTGGAGAAGCAGCTGATGATGAAGGGCGTAACCATGGAAGTCACGGACACGGCCAAGGATTGGCTCGGGGACAAGGGGTACGACCCGATCTTCGGTGCCCGCCCGCTACGCCGCGTCATCCAGGACAACATCGAAGACCGCCTCAGCGAAATGCTGCTCTCCGGCGATTTCGGATCGGGCGATGGCGTCCGCGTCGATGTCGAAGATGGAGCAATCGCTATCGAACGGATTCGGGAGCCGGCCGCAGTCAGTTAGGCAGGCCACCGCTATCGGAATCACAAACGAGGCGTCACCATTTGAAGGGTGACGCCTCTCTCTTTTTCGCAGGGTCATCGGCCCCGAGGCAAGGCCGGCACCGCCTAATCTGGGCCGATTCGCGGGGTCGAGACACCCGTCGGGTCTGCGTACGGCGTCGAAGCAGTTTGCGGCCGCCCGGCGCCGAGGGCCCCCAACGCGACGGCCAATTCTTCATTTGAGATTGCGGCTGAATGCAGCGGGCCGAGTGGCGCCAGTGAATGAGAACCATCCACCTCTCGCGAGATTAGCCCGTAGCTACTCCCGGAAATGCTCCATCCGCTCTCGCCGTTCCCGAATGTGATAGGTGACGCAAAGATGGTCAGCGATGCCCCAGGCAGCGGCACCTGGCTGTAGCCCGACACTTCCGTGGCAATTTCGTCGAAGTTGGCGACCACGTTTCGCCCGGATGGCTGAACTGCCGCCATCGCCACGATGATGACGTCACCTACGTTCACTGGCGGGCCGACAATCTGTTTCCGTACCGCTTCCACCTTGAAGGTAAGAAGCCGGTGTCCATGTACCGCCGAGAGCTCAGGGTACTGCGATCGGAGTGGCACGATCCCCTCATCGGCCAAAACGACGCCATCGACTACGAGCGTGGAACCCGCAGCGACGTCCTCAAGCGACCCGTAGTAGGGGGCAGCGCCCGAAATGTTAACGCGAACTGCTGTGTCCACTCCGCAGCCTGTGCCTAGGAGCAACGCCACCGCGAGCGCCACAAGCGAGCAAAGGAAAGAGAAATGTTGAGGCCTAGTAGTGCGCATCGGCTTGTCCTGCGGCGTGATCGGCGGTCGGCCACACCCATCCGCAGTTGTCGACTTTGTAAGAGGGAGGGGAGTACATGAGTCCGGCCACGGACCCTGAACACAAAACGTTCTGGTTGTGATCCAGCCCATATGCATGCCCACGTTCGTGGATACCGATACCGATGGCATCGTCTGAACTTGAGATCCATCGGTCCAGATTCCATACGATCACAGGATCCTGGCTGTAGTGGTTTGGGCCGGATGAGCACCATCTCAGCGTATATGCGCTATCCTGCGAACTTCCGTAGTAGGCAAAATCCACTCGAACGTCCCTCGTGGAACAACCGTAGCTCACTAGCGTAAACTGGGGTGTCGTCATGGTGTTCCAGCGCCCCGCCGCGAATTCCGTTGCGTCACGCCGAGACTGATCGAAGTTCGTAGAGTCGAAAGCGACTCCCAAGCCGTCATCGTCGTTGTCGGGATCGAAACGGCAACCCCCACCGGCCACTGAGTAGGCATGTGCCCGTTGCAGGCCGAGGGCTATTATGAGTAAGAACCCAACGCCGAAGACAATTGTTACAATTGTGGGGTGCCCGGCGGACCAGAATTTCGTCAACAAGATTCCTCCCTTCTGCCCGGCATGCCGCACCCTCAAGTGGGACGGCCGATGCCCGCGTAACGCCGCGACCCTACCCCCCCCCCGCTCTGGGGTGTCAAGCTCAAAAAGGGGCGGTTAAGCGGAGCAGGAGTGCCAATCGTCCGCGACCCGGCTCGCCGGGCTAGGGGCCGTTTGTCGCTGGTTAGCCGCCACCCGTTGACGCGGCGGGTGGTAACGCGACATGACGTTCGCTGCCCGCTCTTGGTCGATATCGAGCTTCGCGTCAAGGAATCCGGCGAAATCAAGGAACAGCGTCCTCTTCTTTGGCGACTTCCCGCTGATGACAGACAAGGGCACGTTCACTATTAACGGGCTCCGAGCGCGTCATTGGGTCGGAGCTCGTCCGTCCCCCTGTCGTGTACTACACATCGGGCGATGGCGTCCGGGTCGATGTCCGGCCGGATGGGCGTGTAATCGGGCCGGTTCGGGAACCCGCCTCGGTCGGCTAATCCCGGCAGCACCAGCGCACCAGTAGGGGGAGGGCCGCGCACCCCTCCTTTTTTGCCCGTTCACGGCAACGGATTGCGGCGTTTTTCCTGGCGATTGGCGATCCAGACGGCATCGAGTGTGTTATGTTGTCGCCATAATTCATCCTGAACCCGGCTCGCCGGGGTAGGGGCCGTTGTCGCTGGTTAGCCGCCACCCGTTGACGCGGCGGGTGATATTGCCTACTATTGTATTTGGCTTGCCATGCCCAGTCTTCCCAGTGCATCGGTTTGTCTACACGCTATCCCTAACGTGTCCCATCGCCCAGTAGTCCTGAAGGAGTTGCCCCAGGATGACCACTACGCGTGACGTGGTGCGCAGTGGTGCTTTTGCACCCCTCCAAGTCCAGACCTACGGTCAGATCCCTAACGTCCTCGATCTCCCAAACCTGATCAAGATCCAGCTCGATAGCTTCGAGTGGTTCAAGAACGAAGGCCTCCGGGAGCTCCTCACCGAAATCTCCCCCATTCAGGACTTCACCGGCTCGAAGATGGACCTCATCTTCGGCGAATACGAGTTCCGCGAGCCCAAGGCCAGCATGAACGAATGCCGCGAACGCGACATGACCTTTGCTGCCCCGCTCTTCGTCGATGTCGAGCTTCGCATCAAGGAATCCGGCGAAATCAAGGAACAGCGCCTCTTCTTCGGCGACTTCCCGCTGATGACAGACAAGGGCACGTTCATTATTAACGGCTCCGAGCGCGTCGTCGTGTCGCAACTCGTCCGTTCCCCTGGCGTGTACTACACCATCGAGACCGACGTGGCGACTGGCAAGCGCCTGTGCCATGCCAAGCTCATCCCGAACCGCGGCGCGTGGCTCGAATTCGAAACGTCCAACCGCGATGTGCTCTACGTAAAGGTAGACCGCAAGCGGAAGATTCCCGTAACCACCCTCATCCGCGCCATCGATGTTCCCGGCCTCCTGCCTGGCGACAAGGATGACCCGCGCTTCGCGAAATACTTCGGCGCGACCGAAGACAAGGCCCGCGAACAGGCTCTGCGCGAACTTGAGCGCGAACACCTCGGCACCAACGAGCGCCTCGTGCGCATGTTCGAAGCCGTCGATACCAGCGACGTCCACCAGTTCCTGATCACCACGATCGCCAAGGAACCGCGCGAGCCGCTCGTCGAAGACAAGCACGGCGCCCTCCTCGAGTTCTATCGCAAGATCCGCCCGGGCGATCCGCCAACCCATGACAACGCTCGCAACCTGCTGAAAACCCTCTTCTTCGAGCCGCGCCGCTACGACCTCGGCCGCGTTGGCCGGCACAAGGTCAACACCCGCCTTGAGCTCGAAGAACCGACCAGCCAGCGCTGGCTCCGCCCCTACGACCTCGTGAGCATCATCCGCGAGCAGGTCAACATCAACAACGGGCGCGGCCACCACGACGACATCGACCACCTCGGCAACCGCCGCGTGCGTGCCGTTGGCGAACTCATCCAGCAGCAGTTCCGCGTCGGTCTCCTCCGCATGGAGCGCGTCGTCCGCGAGCGCATGACCATCACCGACCCGGAAGAAGCGACGCCGAGCGCGTTGATTAACATCCGCCCGGTCGTCGCCGCCATGAAGGAGTTCTTCGGCGGCAGCCAACTCTCCCAGTTCATGGACCAGACGAACCCGCTTTCGGAACTGAACCACAAGCGCCGTCTGAGCGCCCTCGGCCCTGGCGGTCTCTCTCGCGACCGCGCCGGATTCGACGTTCGCGACGTTCACTACAGCCATTACGGCCGCATCTGCCCGATCGAAACGCCGGAAGGCCCAAACATCGGCCTCATCGGCTCGCTCGCGACCTACGCGCGCCTCAGCGAATTCGGGTTCATCGAAACGCCCTACCGGCGCGTTCTCCGCGAACTCGTCTCTGACGACCAGCACCTGGTGGGCCGGGTGCTTCGCGAAGATGCCCTCGACGACAACGGCAAGGTGATCGCCGCGGCTGGCGCCACCATCGACGACGCGATCGCCCGGAAACTCGCGGCGGCCAAGCGTACCGTCGAAATCGTGCCGTGGGTCACCGACGAAATCGTCTACCTGACCGCGGACCAGGAAGACAAATACAAGGTCGCCCAGGCCAACACTCTCCTCGCAGACGACGGCCATTTCGTCGAGGACCGCGCCGAGATCCGGCAGTTCGAAAACTTTGCCGAAGTGCCGATCACCCAGGTCGACTACATCGACGTTTCGCCGAAGCAGATGGTGTCCGTCGCAACCGCACTCATCCCGTTCCTCGAACACGATGACGCGAACCGCGCCCTCATGGGCGCGAACATGCAGCGCCAGGCTGTCCCACTCGTCCGCCCCGAAGTGCCGTTCGTCGGCACCGGAATGGAGCGCCGGACGGCTGTCGATAGCGGCCACGTCAAGACCGCCGAAGGCGATGGCGAAGTCATCGAATCGAACGGTCAGCGAATCGTTATCCGCTACGACGATGTCGAAATGGGCAACGTCACCTATCCGCTGACCAAGTTCACGCGTTCGAACCAGGGCACCTGCCTGAATCACCGGCCGCTCGTCTACCGTGGCGAGCGAGTCACGAAAGACCAGCCCATTGCCGACAGCTCAAGCACGCAGGGTGGCGACCTGGCCCTCGGCCAGAACGTCCTCTGCGCCTTCATGAGCTGGGAAGGCTACAACTTCGAAGACGCGATCATCATCTCCCAGAACCTGGTGCGCGAAGACAAGTTCACCTCGATCCACATCGAGAAGCACGAAGTCGAAGCACGCCAGACGAAGCTCGGTGACGAAGAGATCACCCGGGACATCCCGAACGTCGGCGAAGAGAGCCTGGCCCAACTGGACGAAGAGGGAATCATCCGGATCGGTGCCGAGGTCCGCGAAGGCGACATCCTCGTGGGCAAGATCACCCCGAAGGGCGAAACCGAACTGACCGCGGAGGAAAAGCTCCTGCGCGCGATCTTCGGCGAGAAGGCCCGTGAGGTGAAGGACACCAGCCTGCGTGTCCCTCACGGCGAAAAGGGCAAGGTCATCGAAGTCAAAGTCTTCGATCGATCGAACCACGAGGGCCTCCCGGCCGGCGTGAACAAGCTCGTCCGCGTGAGCATCGCCCAGAAGCGCAAGCTTTCCGAAGGCGACAAGATGGCCGGGCGCCACGGCAACAAGGGCGTCATCAGCCGGATCCTCCCGCGCGAAGACATGCCGTATATGGAGGATGGAACCTCCATCGACATCATCCTCAACCCCATCGGCGTCCCGAGCCGCATGAACATCGGCCAGGTGCTCGAAACACACCTTGGCTGGGCTGCAAATGCACTCGGCTTCCGGGCCGTGACTCCCGTCTTCGATGGCGCCACCGACGTCCAGATCGATGACGCCCTGGCGCGTGCCTGGATGGCGGCCGAATCCGGCGCGGTCTACTTCATTGATCCGCGCGACCGTGGATTCGACCTCGATACCTGCGCCACCTGGTTGCAGGAGAAGGGGTATCAGACTGCCGGCATCCTCGACAGCCCCGAAGTTGGTGCGGCCAGCCGTGCCTGCCTCGAAATCTGGCTGAACGAGAAGCGTGCAGTCGATGGCCAGAAGCCGCTCGAAAAGGGCAAGACGTCGCGCGAGGATCTCGAAGCGATGGCCCAGGCCGTCTACCGCGATACCGGCGTACCGCCCCCACTCTTCGGCAAAATGAACCTCTTTGACGGCCGGACTGGCGAAGCCTTCGACCAGCCCCTCACCGTCGGTTACATCTACATGCTCAAGCTCATCCACCTGGTGGAAGACAAGATCCACGCCCGCAGCACCGGCCCGTACTCGCTCATCACCCAGCAGCCGCTGGGAGGGAAGGCACAGTTCGGCGGCCAGCGCTTCGGCGAAATGGAAGTCTGGGCTCTCGAGGCCTACGGCGCCGCGCACATCCTCCAGGAACTGCTCACCGTAAAATCGGACGACGTCGTCGGCCGGGTGAAAACCTACGAAGCCATCGTGAAGGGCGAAGACGTCCTCGAACCGGGCGTTCCCGAATCCTTCAAGGTGCTCGTCAAAGAACTTCAGAGCCTCGGCCTCTCGGTTGAGGTCTCCAACGATGAAGGCGGCAACGTCTCCTTCATCGACGAAACAGCAAACGACCTACCGGAGTTGGGCCTCAACCTCTCCGGCTTCGAACGCGAGGAGGATTTCTTCAATGCTCGAAGTCAATGATTTCAACCAGGTCCGCATCGCCCTCGCCAGCCCCGAGCAAATTCGCTCGTGGAGCTACGGCGAAGTTACAAAACCAGAAACGATTAACTACCGTACCCTCAAGCCAGAGAAGGACGGGCTCTTCTGCGAGAAGATTTTCGGCCCGACCAAGGACTTCGAGTGCTATTGCGGTAAGTACAAGCGTGTCCGCTACAAGGGCATCATCTGCGATAAGTGCGGCGTCGAAGTCGCACGCGCCAAGGTGCGCCGCGAGCGCATGGGCCACATCGAACTCGCCAGCGCGGTGAGTCACATCTGGTTTGTGAAGGGCACCCCGAGCAAGCTCGGGCTGCTGCTCGATATGTCGCCCCGAAACTTGGAGCGAGTCCTCTACTTCGCCCAGTACATGATCATCGAAGTCGATGAAGAGGCCCGAAACCGCGAACTCGAACACCTCCGTTCCGAGATGCTCAACGTCGTCGAAGAGCGCGTCTCCGAGATTCGACCCAAGCGCGAGCAACTCGAAAAGCAACTGGAGGAAGCGAACACCGAACTCCAGGCCAAGGTTGTCGAGAAGCAGTTGCAAATTGGCGATGAGCGCCAGCTCTCGCGCGACGCACTCGCTGCCTCCGTGCAGCGTGGCGTCGAGGCGGCTGAAGCCTCTCGAGGAAGCATCCTCGAGGCCGAGATCTCGCTGCTTGGCGATGTCATCCTCGAAGCGGGCGTGAAAGTCACGGCCGCGATGGTCAATCGTGTCCAGCGGGAAGGCGACAAGAAGCTCACGGCCTTCGACAAGGAAACAACAAAGCTCCAGGCTCAGGAAGAGAATGCTGCCGATAGCGCCCTCGACGACGCGAAAGCCGCCATTTTCGATGAGCTTCATCCCCTGCAGCAGAAGGAAAAGCAGCTTCGCGACGAAGTCGAGGAGCAGTATCGCGAACGCCTCAAGGATCTCGAAGACCTGAAGGACCCGATCCGCGACGACACGGTCGCCCTCATCACCGAAACGCGCTACCGCGAACTTTCAGACCTCTTCGGCCACGTTTTCACCGCTGGGATGGGTGCCGAAGCGGTACTCGAAGTCCTCAAGCGCGTGGACCTCGATGCCATGCGTGCACGCCTCAAGCAAGAAATCATCACCGCCAGCGGTATGCGTCGCAAGAAGGCCACCAAGCGGCTCAACGTTGTTGAAGCGCTGAAGAACTCGGGCAACAAGCCCGAGTGGATGGTCTTCCAGGTCCTGCCTGTACTGCCACCGGATCTTCGCCCGATGGTCCAGCTCGATGGCGGCCGGTTTGCGACCAGCGACCTGAACGACCTCTATCGCCGCGTCATCAACCGCAATACCCGCCTGAAGCGTCTTCTTGACCTCGGCGCGCCAGAAATCATCATCCGCAACGAAAAGCGCATGCTCCAGGAAGCCGTCGATAGCCTTATCGATAACGGCCGCCGTGGGCGCGCCGTTTCGGGCAGCGGCAACCACAAGCTCAAGAGCCTCTCCGACATGCTCAAGGGCAAGCAAGGCCGGTTCCGCCAGAACCTGCTCGGCAAGCGCGTCGACTACTCGGGCCGTTCGGTCATCGTCGTCGGCCCCGAACTCAAACTGCACCAGTGCGGTCTGCCCAAGCGGATGGCGCTCGAACTGTTCAAACCGTTCGTGATGCATTCGCTCGTCGCGAAGGGCCTCGCCCACAATATCAAGAGCGCGAAGCGCATCGTCGAGCGGGCGCGCCCGGAAGTCTGGGATGTCCTCGATGAGGTCATTCATGACCGGCCGGTGTTGCTCAACCGCGCGCCGACGCTTCACCGCCTCGGCATCCAGGCCTTCCAGCCGGTCCTCATCGAAGGTTCGGCAATCCAGCTCCATCCGCTCGTTTGCTCGGCGTTCAACGCTGACTTCGACGGTGACCAGATGGCCGTCCACGTCCCCCTCAGCCGCGAAGCGGTTGAAGAGGCGAAGCAGATCCTGATGTCCAATCGGAACCTGCTCTCGCCCGCCAGCGGCGACCCGATCGTTGCCCCGTCCCTCGATATGGTGCTCGGTTGTTACTACATGACCGACATCGATCCCAAGGCGAAGGGCGGCTACAAGGAAGTGAAGGGCCAACAGGCCGAAGGCGTCTTTGGTTCGCTCGCGGAAGCAAAACTCACCTTCGACCTCGGCATGTTGGACTTGCGCGCACTCATCCGCGTCCGCACCGAACGCGCGATTGAGGGCCCTTCCGGCCCGGTCGATCAGCCGAACCTGGACGACGCTGGCAATCCGAAGTCCCGGTTCATCGAAACCTCAGTTGGCAGAATCATTTTCAACGAGGTCCTGCCCGAAGGGATGCCGTTCCAGAACGTGATCATGGATCGGCCGAATCTTCGCCGGGTTGTTTCCGCCTGCTACCGGACCATGGGCAGTGAAGAGACCGGTGAAGTCGTCGACCGCATCAAGGCGACCGGCTTCCACTATGCCACCCGTTCCGGAATCACGATCGCTATCCACGAGATCCAGGTCCCGAAGATCAAGCCTGCACTGCTCGCCGAAGCGGATGCCAAGGTCGACGAGCTGCGCGAGCAGTATCAGATGGGCCTTATCACCGATGACGAGCGCTACCAGGAGACCGTTTCAATCTGGGCGGATACCACCACCCAGATTGAGAACGCCATCAAAGAACGGATGCCGGAATACGGTTCGCTCAACGCCATGGCCAGCTCGGGGACGAAGGGTAACATCACCCAGATTCGCCAGATGGCCGGAATGCGCGGTCTCATGTCCGATCCGAACGGGAAGATCATCGAGCTCCCAATTCGCGGTTCGTTCCGCGAAGGCCTCACCGTCCTCGAGTACTTCATCTCCACCCACGGGGCTCGCAAGGGTCTCGCCGACACCGCACTCCGAACCGCCGACTCCGGGTATCTCACCCGGCGCCTCATCGACGTTTCGCAGGATGTCATCATCCTCGAAGAGGACTGTGGCACCACCAGTGGTCTGTGGATCGAACGTGATGGCGATGCAAACACGCCAGATACGCTTCGCGCCCGGATTATTGGCCGCTACGCTGCTATGGACGTCGTCGATGAATCCACCGGCGAAGTCATCTGTGCCCGCGACGAAGAGATCAACGAGGCAGTTTCGGACGAGATCGATACGCGGGGTATCTCACGCGTCTTCGTCCGCACTCCAATGTCCTGCGAGGCGGAACGCGGACTCTGCGCTCTCTGCTACGGCCGGGACCTGGCTCGCGGCACGCTCGTGAAACAGCGGACAGCGGTCGGCATCATCGCCGCCCAATCCATCGGCGAACCGGGTACGCAGCTCACCATGCGTACCTTCCACACCGGCGGTGTTGCCTCCCAGACCGACATCACCAGCGGCCTCCCCCGCGTCGAAGAGCTGTTCGAGGCCCGCGCCCCCAAGGGCGAGGCAATCATCAGCGAAACCGACGGCGTGGTGGAGATCGTCCAGGAGAACGAGCGCCGCATCGTTCGCGTCAGCAATGTTGACACCCTCGTCGAGGAGTACACCATCCCGGCGAAGGGCAAAGCGCTCGTCGCCGATGGCGAACGGATCATCGCCGGTGCTGCCGTAGCCGAAGGGCCTGAAGCGAAGGCCGCCAAGGGTACCGAAGTCGCCGCCGAACAGGTGATTTCGCGAATCTCCGGCGTCGTCCGGACTTCCGGCAAGAACAAGCTGTCGGTGGTCTACGAAGAGCGGGAAGAACGTGAATACGCGATCCCCGCGGCCTCCCGCCTGCTCGTCGAAAACGGCCAGATGGTCTATGCCGGCGATCAACTGACCGAAGGTGCTCGCAACCCGCAACACATCCTCCATATCCAGGGGCGCGATGCGGTCCGCAAGTACATGGTTGATGAAGTCCAGAAGGTCTATAAGTCCCAGGGCGTAAACATCAACGACAAGCACATCGAAGTCATCACCCGCCAGATGTTGCGCCGCGTGAAGGTCGACCATCCGGGCGATACGGGCCTGCTCCCGCAGGACCTCGTTGACCGGCGTTCCTTCGAGGAGCTGAACAACAAGATCATCGCCGAAGGAGGCGAGCCGGCAACGGCTCAGCCCGTGCTCCTCGGCGTTACCAAGGCCTCGCTGAATACCGATTCGTGGCTTGCCGCCGCTTCCTTCCAGGAAACGACGCGCGTGCTCACGAACGCCTCAATCGAAGGTTCGACCGACAAGCTCCTCGGCCTGAAGGAGAACGTCATCATTGGCAAGCTCATTCCCGCACGAAGCGAAATCGAACTGCCAAAGCGTGAACACTACGCTGAGCTTGATGTGCCCGAGTCACTCCTCCTCGAAGAGGAGGAAGACCTCGAGCGCATCCTCGCTGAGCGAGAAGCGAGTGCCTACCGGCGCCCCAGTGCTGTTGGCCTGCTCGATGACGACGATGAAGAGATCGGTGCCCTCCCCATCGACGAGGACGAAGACTTCACCATCGGTGGCACGGACGAGTAATCGTCCGCGTCAAT
>JBATAT010000405.1:0-1725 GCA_049662005.1 Tepidiformaceae bacterium | reverse complement strand
AGCGTCGGCTAAGGTGAAAAAGTCCATGAATATGATCTCCTCTTGTTTCCACCGTGCCCCTGCGCCGGTACTCCGTCCAATGGACGCAGTCGATGATTGTTATTCGCCTTTACGCTTTCAGCAGCCCGTTGGAACACCACCGCGGCCGTGAATTCGAGTTCAACAGGCGTCAACCCGCCGGGCTTTTGGGGCGGCCACTCGCCGCCACCCCGCCTTAACGCGGCCGGGAGTGATTTACATGCTGTTTTCACGAACGCGTTTATGAACGGGCGCAAGTCCAGCCGCCGATTCGGTCGAATTCATCCCGCCCGCGGCCGATGTTGAAGGCGCTGGGGACGCGAACGCGGGGTTCGATCGAAAGGACTACGACCTTCGAGGCTGGGCGCTCACACCAGACGGCGAAAAGCTGATCGGTAGTATGGCGGTACAGGTCATGTGAGCCGCTCACCTTCCGCTGCGAAGCGTCGACGTAAGGGCCTCCGAAACGGTATACTTTGACTAGCGATTTCGGCTTTTTGGATTCGCACGGAGTAAATGTTTGACCATCGAGCCCACCTCGAATATTCGCCCGATCCGGATAGAAGACGAAATGCGCACGAGCTACCTCGATTACGCCATGAGTGTGATCGTCTCCCGTGCGCTTCCCGAAGTTCGCGACGGCCTCAAGCCCGTGCAGCGGCGCATCCTCTGGGGTATGTACGAGGGCGGTTCGCGGGCCAACACCGGCTACAAGAAGTCCGCCGCCACCGTCGGCGATGTGATGGGGAAGTACCACCCCCATGGCGACCAGGCCGTCTACGACACGATGGTCCGCATGGCGCAGGAATTCTCACTGCGCTACCCGCTCATCGACGGCCAGGGCAACTTCGGCTCGGTCGATGGTGATCCGCCAGCAGCTATGCGCTACACCGAATCGCGCCTTTCGCTCATTGCTGAAGAGCTGCTCGCCGATATCGACCAGAACACCGTCGATTTCGAGCCAAACTACGATGGCCGCCACGAGCAGCCGAGCATCCTGCCCGCCCGCCTGCCGAACCTGCTAATGAACGGATCGAGCGGCATCGCTGTCGGTATGGCGACGAACATCCCGCCGCACAACTTCAACGAGCTCGCCGACGCCATCTCCCTCCTTATTGATGAACCCGGCTCCTCGCTTGAAGACCTGCTCGAGCACGTGAAAGGCCCGGACTTCCCGACCCACGGCATCGCCCTCGTCGGCAGTGACCGCGCCGAACTCCGCAAGGCCTATGGCGAAGGCCACGGACGCGTTGTCATGCACGCACGCACCACCATCGAAGAGAGCAACCGCGGCCGCACGAGCATCATCGTCACCGAGTTGCCTTACCAGGTGAACAAGGCGCTCCTCGTCGAGAAGATCGCCGAACTCGTGCGTGACAAGAAGATCGAAGGCATCTCCGACCTGCGCGACGAATCGGACCGTACGGGCATGCGCATCGTGATCGACCTGAAGAAGGAGGGTTCGATCACCCAGATCAAGAACCTGCTCTTCAAGCACACGGCGATGCGATCGAGCTTCTCGATGAACATGATGGCGATCGTCGACGGTGCGCCCCGCCGCCTCGGCCTCAAGCGCGCGCTCGAACTGTTCATCGACCACCGCCGCGAAGTGATTCGCCGGCGCACCGAGTACCAGCTCGAGAAGGCGCGCGAACGCGAGCACGTCCTCCAGGGCCTCCTCCGCGCGATCGAACTGCTCGATGCGGT
>JBATAT010000404.1:0-2691 GCA_049662005.1 Tepidiformaceae bacterium | reverse complement strand
CTGCGCCATGCCATCCTTGGGCAATGAAGAGGGCCGACTGGGTCAGGGTGGCAGCGAGCACGGCGACCGTGGCGGTCTGCCTGTCCGCGTGCATAGCACCCGACGTCGATGTGATCGGCGCGCTCGGTGTGACCGTGGACGACCAGGGCCGACCAGTCCTCGTCGTCGAGCCGTGCGAGGGTGCTGCCATCCTCGTGACCCTATCCTTCAACCGGAAGGGCCTTTCCGACGACGAGGAGAACGAGACCATCGGAGCGTGGACTGCTGCCGAACCGATCGCAGAGATGAGCGAACTCGTGCTGTCCGCGCCGTCGGCTCCGTGGCACGGGGTGGGCGTCGATCTGCCTGCAGGTCGCGGGTATATCGCCGGCGGGCAGGGACACGGGGACAAGCAGGTCCTAACCCAGGTGGCGTTCGACGCCGGCGACCTCGCCGAGATGGAGCCCGGCAACGTCTACCGCAACCACCCCGATCCCGATGTGACCGCGCTCGTCGCGCGTAGTCCGGCCGAATTCTCTGCCGAAGTGTGCGGCCGCGGCTAGCGCACCGGTAGACCCACATTTCTCAAAGGCCCAGCAGAGGGACGGCCACCACGCGTGCGACGTCGTCCAGCTTTGGGTCGTGGGCCCGCAGTTCGCCCTCGATCAGCTCGTAGTCCGTCACCGGGTCGGGCGAGGTGCTATCGATGAGGCGCAGGAGGACACGGCCGCAGAGGGAGTCACTTAGCACCCTGAGACACTCCCGGCTGCCTCACGTACAATCGCGCCACAATCTCCGCCCCAATCGAGGCCCCATGTCGTTCGAAACTGTCATCGCTCAGGCTCGCGCCGAAGGGCGCACGCTCCTCAACGAAGTCGAAGCCAAGTCTCTGCTGAAAGATGCCGGCGTGCCGGTGGCCAACACCACGCTGGCGACCACCCGCGAAGAGGCCCAATCCCAGGCTGAATCGGCCGGTTACCCGGTCGTCCTCAAAGTCGTCTCGCCCGATATCGCGCACAAGAGCGACGTGGGTGGCGTGAAGCTCAATCTGAAGGACAAGGAGGCCGTCGGCGCCGCCTACGACGAGATTCTCGCGAACTCGAAGAAAGCCGTCGCCAACGCCCGCATCAACGGCGTCGCCGTCCAGCACATGGCGCCCCAGGGCACCGAAGTTATCGTCGGAATGACCACCGATCCGCAGTTCGGGCCGGTCATGATGTTCGGACTCGGTGGGATCATGGTTGAAGTGCTGAAGGACGTGTCCTTCCGCCTCGTCCCACTCGCCGACAAAGATGCGAACCAGATGATCGACGAGATCAAGGGCCGCCCGGTCCTCGCCGGCGTTCGCGGCCAGCCAGCTTCGGACATCGCGGCCCTGAAAAACACGATCCTGAAGGTCTCGGAATTCGTCGAGAAGCACCCGGAAGTACAGGAACTCGACCTGAACCCCGTGTTCGCCTACCCCGATGGCGCGCTCGCGGTCGATGCACGAATCGTCATCTCGGCGAGCTGACCCCCTCCCGAAACCTTCATTCCGTTCCTTTGCGGCTGCTGCCGTACGAAAGGTGATTTCGATGTCTGTCCCAGGTCACAAACTCGACCGCATGTTCAATCCAGAAGTGGTCGCCGTCATTGGCGATAAGGGGCCGAATTACATGTGGCTCAAGAACAACATGCCCTTCAAGGAGAAAGGCGGGCGCCTCTACTCGGTACAACTGGACGAGAAAGAGATCCCGGGCATCGAAGAACTCGGTATTCAGAACTTCAAATCGATGGCGGACATCCCGGAACCGATCGATTACGCGCTCGTGGCCGTGCCCCGGCAGGTCTCGCCTTACGTGCTCAAGGACCTCATCGCGAACAAGGCGAACGGTGCAGCCTTCTTCACCAGTGGATTCGCGGAAACAGGCGAGGAACTCGGCGTGAAGCTCCAGGCCCAGCTGACGGAGATGGCTCGCGAGGCAAGCTTCAACCTCGTCGGCCCAAACTGCATGGGGCTCTATCTCCCGAAGGCAGGCGTGCGCTTCAACGCAGATGCACCGATAACGGACGACGGCCGGGTCGGGTTTCTCTCCCAGTCGGGCACGCACGGGATTATGTTCAGTCTTGTTTCGGCGGCGAACGGCATCTACGTCAGCCGCTGCGCGAGCTTCGGCAATGCGATCATCCTCGACGTTTCGGACTACCTCGAATACCTGATGCTCGATGACGAAACCGAGATCATCGGGATGTACGTGGAGGGCGTGAAAAACGGCCGCAAGTTCTTCGAAACGCTGCGCGAAGCGTGCAAGCGCAAACCGGTGATCGTCTGGAAGGGCGGCCAAACGGAAGCGGGGGCTCGCGCGACGATGTCGCACACGGGTTCGCTGGCCGCACCGCAGGCGGTCTGGGATGGGATGATGCAGCAATGCGGTGCGATCACGACGAACAACCTCGATGAGACGATCGACACGATGAAGATGTTGCTCAACGCGAAGCGCCCAACCGGCAACCGCATGGCCCTGCTCGCCCAGACCGGGGGCCAGTCGGTTTCGATCACCGATGCATTTTCGAAAGCGGGCCTGAGCGTGCCCCGCTTCAGCGACGGGACGTACAAGGAACTCGGCGAGTTCTTCAACGTGATTGGCGGCAGCTTCCAGAACCCGCTCGATATGGCAGGCACGATCCAGGGCTCGATGGACACGCTTGGCCGAATCCTCCGGCTCCTCGATG
>JBATAT010000403.1:0-6957 GCA_049662005.1 Tepidiformaceae bacterium | reverse complement strand
GCGACGAACCGGGCGAGGGCGAGCCTGTTCGCACTGAAGCACGGATTGATGTCCGACCTGTAAGCAAAATGGGGCAAACACCCCACGAAATCGGCTCAGCTGTTGGCTATCTTCGAGTTAACCGAGGACAAAGGAGACTGCAATGGCCTGGTTTGAGCACGGCGAAACGAAGATTCACTACGAGGAGACCGGAGCCGGTGACCCACTCCTGCTCGTGCCCGGTTGGGGAGGGTCGTTTGAGGACCTCGCGGGCATACGGGCGGCGCTGTCCGCGAATTTCCGCGTTATTGCTGCGGACCCTCCCGGTTCCGGCAA
The DNA here is from genome assembly GCA_049662005.1 of Tepidiformaceae bacterium. Taxonomy (GTDB): domain Bacteria; phylum Chloroflexota; class Dehalococcoidia; order Tepidiformales; family Tepidiformaceae; genus Amarobacter. Next base: position 6,642 of record JBATAT010000403.1, on the reverse strand, counting down.
GTCAAGTCCTCAGCCGCGGACGTACACGGCGAGTTACTACGCTGACGATTCGCGGGTCTTTCTCGCGATGCTGAAGGCGATCGACGCGTATCCGGCGCATATCGCCGGATTTAGCGATGGGGGCGAATACGGTCTACTCATGGCGGGCCTGGACTCCGGCGCGGTACGATCGCTGGCGACGTGGGGTGCGGCGGGTTCGCTGGGCACGAATGCTGAATTCGCCAACGCAATGGAACACATGATCGACAGCCCCATCCCGCCAATGCAGGAGTACTCGACGTACCTGAAGGCCACGTACGGCGATGGCAACGCCCGAGTGATGACACAATCCGCAGGGAGAGCCTTCCGTCAGATCATCGAATCGCGAGGCGGCGACATCAGCCGTTCGCTGGCAGCCAAGATGATGTGTCCGACGCTGCTCATCACTGGCGAACACGACTTTCTCGCGACCCCGGCGCTTGTCGGCGAGTTGGCATCGGCGATGCCCCACGCGGAGTTCATCGAGGCGAAAGGGGCCAGCCACGCGGTCCATCACGACCAACCCGAGTGGCTGGAACAAACCGTGACTGGCTGGTTCGCGAAGCGATCCACTGGCGCTATCGACTAGAGAGCGAGGGCCGTCAGCTGGTGAGGCGACAGCCAGAGTGCAGGGTGATTTATAGCGCCCGGAACCAGCGGCGTCCTTCGATTCTTACGACGTCGCCCCAGCCGGGTGCCGGGAAGTGCTCGGCCGCGACCCTCCAGCCTTCGGCTTCGATGCGTTCGACGAGGTCGATTCGCGTGCGAATTCCGAGGGGCTGGTCGGCATCGGAACCGAAGGGACGCTCCGGCTCGGTGATGAACATCGGGCTGTTGAGGACATCGCCGGCGATGACGAAACCTTCGCCGCGCGACTGGGCGAGAAGGCTCATGTGGCCCGGCGTGTGCCCTGGCGTTTCGAGTGCGGTGAGGCCCGGAGCAACTTCGGTTTCACCGTCGAGGAGTTCGAGCACGCCCGCATCCTGCAGGGGTTGGAGGAAGCGCCGGAAGTAGGGCGGGATGGTTTCGCGGCCGCCAAAGTGGGACCAGTCGCGGCGGGAAAGCAGGTAGCGCGCGTTTGGGAAACGCGGACGGTGCTGCTCTTCGTCGTACGCCCAGCCCACGTGGTCGGGATGGGCGTGGGTGAGGAAGACGACATCGAAGTCCGCGAAGTCGAGGCCGGCGGCCACGAGCGAGAGCGGCATCTCGCCGCGCATGTTGGCATAGCGCGGGTACGGGCCGACGCCAACGCCGCAGTCGACGAGGATGCGCTGGCCCGCGACTTCGATGCAGTAGCAGTTGTTGTGGATACGCCAGAGGTGGCGCTCGCCATGGAAGCCATCGGGGAACGCTTCGTGGTATTCGGCCCAGTTGATTGCGGGATCCGGCGCCGGCTCCTGGGGAACGGGCCAGCCGGGAATGTCGGCATAGCCATCGGGGAGCGCGACCACCCGAAGGTCGCCGATGGCTATCGATGCCGGTGAAGAACTCACCCGGGGATGGTGTCAGGTTGGCGGTGGATGTTCCAGCACAACGGGATGACCAGCACGAAGGACGCGAAGGACACAAAGGTCGTTTGAACGTACAAGGGTGATGTGTGAACGAGTCGACCAGGCATCCTTTGTGGGCTGTGTAAGATTTCGGGGTCTGGCCTGTCTAACCGTTGAAGCCTGTGGCTCGACGGCTCGCAGGCGGGATCGGGGAAAACCCGACCGGTTGCCGCGTTCGCGGTAGAGGGGTGGCATGGAACAACTGCCAGATTCCAGCCTGATAGATCTCGCAAAAGGCGGCGATCAGACCGCCTTTGCAGAGCTCTATGCCCGCTACTTCGATCCGGTGTTCGACTTCGTCGCGCGCATGACACGCAACCGCGACGAGGCGGCGGACATCGCCCAGGACACGTTCCTGAAGGCGATGAACGCGCTCGGTGGCCTGCAGAAGGGCGCCAGCTTCAAGAGCTGGATCTTCACCATCGCACGGAACACCGCCCTCAACCGGATCGAGAAGAGTTCGCGGATACGGCCACTCACGTACGAGAACGAGGACGGCGAGGAGATTGGTTTCGATGTTGTCGATTCCGACCGTTTCTCCGACCCCGAAGAGGCCGCGCAGGCAAGCGCTGTGGCCTCGCTCGTGTGGGAAGCCGCTGCCGGGCTCGACCCCAAGCAACTCTCGCTGCTCGACCTTCACCTGCGCCAGGGGTTGGACAGCGGCGAGATCGCGGATGTCCTCGGTGTCACGAAGAACAACGGATACGTGATGCTGAACCGACTGAAGAAGGCCGTCGAAGATTCGATTGGAGCCTTCATCATGTTCAAAGACGGCCGCCAGTATTGCAGCGAGCTGGACGCGGTCCTTCGCCGGACGGACATCCGGGGGATGTCGCCCGAGGCGCGGAAGGTTGTCGAAGGGCACGTGGCGCGGTGTCCGAACTGCGAGGAACGCAAGAAGAAGCTCGCACCGCTCGCCGCGTTCGCAGCATTCGGGGCCATCGGATCGCCGGTGGGTGCGAAGGCGCACATCCTCGAGGGTCTCCTGCGCGAATGGCCTGGCCCGGCGTCCACCGGTGGCGGTGGAGGCGGGAGCAATCCCGGCGCGAACGGGAACAACCCTGGTGGGGGATCCGGCGGCGGTGGCGGCGGTTCCGTTGCGGGAGCGGCGGCAGGGGGTGACGCCCTGCCCGACAGGCCAACATTCGGGGAGAAGTTCGGCTCCGGTGGGCTCCGCAAGGCCAGGGTGTTGGTACCCGCCCTGGGAGGCATCGCGGCGCTCCTCTTTGGCGTGCTCTTTCTTCCCCAGAGCCCCCTTGCCTTGCTGAAGGACAATTCGAGTGTCTCTCCTGCATCCAGTGATCCCACACTGCCGGGGGCGACGGCCACGCTGCCCGCCAAGGTGCCCGCTGGCGCACCGAGCGCGACGCCAACGCAGAAACCTCAAACGAACACGCCAGCGCCGGGCCAGACGCCACCACCCGTGGGCACCGCCTTGCAGGGGGGCGCGACTTCGACAAGCCCGCCGGCGAAAACGAACACTTCGGCGCCGACGCCCCTGAAAGGCACTCCCACGTTGACGCACACGCCGGAGGCCACTTCAACAGGCACCAATACGCCGACAGCGACCGCCACGCGCACGAATACGCCGACGGTCACGCCTACGCCGGTGATACCCTCGCCGACAGTGTGCGTGCCGACGCTTTCGGCCGTGCCCGACGTGTTGTCGATTGCCCCGGCCGGGCAGGCCCGCTTCACGGTGTTTAATGGAACCCCGTGCCCGACCACCTTCGGTGTGAACCCGGATGTTTCCTGGCTGGACGTCTCCGGTGGCGGCTTCATCGGCCCGCAATCGTCGAGCATCGTGGAGGTCAGCGTGAACCGGGGCCTGCCGTCCGCCTCCGGAACCTACACAGGCAATGTTCTGGTGGACTGGAACGGGACATCCCTCGAAGTAGTCATTAAGGTCGAGCGACCCGCCCCACCGAACCCGGCGCCGGTGATCACGAATCCGATCGGCAGTTGCGCATCGTTTGGGGCGACCAGCACCTTCGAAGCGAACGTGACGGACGATGGCTCGGTGGCGAGCGTGGTGGTGACCTATACCAACGCGAATGGCGCCGCAGCGACGGTCACGCTTTCGAGTCCTGGTGGTTCACACTATTCGGGCACCGGCGGCGACGCGAGGGACGGCAGCAACTACCAGGTGGTTGCGAAGGATAACCTCGGCGCGACCTCGATCCTGCCGTTCAGGCCGTCCCGTTCGTGCTTTCCATAGTCAAATGGAGGCGATACGTGGCGGGCTTCACCGACAATCGTTAGACTTCGAGGCCACACGAAACAATGCCCCAAGGCCCCGGAGGTTCCACATGCCAGATTTCCCGTCCGTCGAATGGTTCAAGCAAGCCGGTGACCTGTTGAACAAATCCGACAGCTTCAAACGTCTCGGCACATGCGATACGCAAATGGGCGTGCAGGTTGGCGACCAGTACTTCCAGGTCGATTTCGAGGCGTTCGAGGTGAGTGGCGTCTACAAAATCGACGCACATAAGGCTGACGAACTGGACTTCACCCTCGTTCAGACTCCGGAAGCATGGAAAGCCATGCTGGATGACATCAAGGCGAATGGCCAGGCGACGCACGAGTTCACGCTCAACTCGCTCGACCTTCGCAGCGACCAGGAGCTCGCGCGCGGCAAGGACTACAACCGGCGGGACGCATTCTATCGCTTCAACCAGACGCTCCAGGACTACTTCGACATGTCGGCGAAGATGGAGACAACGTATCCGGCGGGCGTCGCCGGCTAGCTCCTCACCCGACGCCAGCACGAACGCAAATGAGACGGGGAGGCTTTTGGCCTCCCCGTCTCCGTATATGCGCGCAATGGTTTGTGTTGTTTCGGCCTTTAAGCTGCCGCGCTCTCCTTCGCTGGAGGGATGTTCACATTGCTGGCGAAGAAGTTTGCCGGGTCGTACCGCTTTTTGATCTCGGCGAGCCGGTCGAGCGTTGCGGAGTGATACGCCTCGCCCAGGCGTTCGACCGCATCGTCCTGGAGGAAGTTCGAGTAAGCGCCGTTGCGCGTGCTCTTGATGGAGTCCCACGCGGCATCGACCCACGATCCGTTCGCGTCGTCGTCCGCCACTTCGTCCCAAACATCGACGATCGAGACCATGAAGTTGGCCGAACGATGCGAGAACGCGGTGGCATCCGCGGGGACGTTTGCCATCTGTCCGCCGCCGAGGGGGCGGAGCTGGAGGAACGCGTACGGCGATGGGCTGGTTGGCGCATGTTCGAGGACGGACTGAACGAAAGAGGTGTCGAGCGCATCGAAGAAACCCATCCGGACTTTCTCGCGGCGGCGCGCTTCGGCCTCGCGCATGAACTCATAGATGGCGGCGTAGGGCATTGGGCCCACCAGATCGACAATCGGTTTGGCGAGTGCGCGGAACGGCGCCATCGCTTTTTCGCCATCTTCAATACTGCCAACAAACACCGGGAAGATCGCGAAGATGACCTCGCCAACCTTGTCCTCCGGGACGAATGGGGCCGGGGGCGCCTTCATCACCATCGAAATCGAGGTCAGCTCGTCAGGCGCCTGAAGCGAAAGCTCGGCGTACCTGGTGATGACTTCGGTGGTCGCCGGCAGGGCAAGCAGACCGCCGTAGATGGTGCCAGCTTCGACGAGGCGATACTGGAATCCAGTGACGACCCCGAAGTTGCCGCCGCCACCACGCAAGGCCCAAAACAGGTCTTCGTTCTCGGTGGCGCTGGCGTGGAGGATCTGGCCCTCGGTCGTGACCAGTTCGACGGCAAGCAGGTTATCGATGGTAAGGCCGTATTTGCGGGTCAGGAAACCGACACCTCCGCCGAGGGTGATGCCACCAAGGCCCACCGAGGCGGCATCGCCGAAGGGCGTGGCGAGACCGTATTGCTGGGCGGTATTGGCATATTCGCCAGCAGTCGCACCCGGTTGTGCCCACGCAGTGCGGGATTCGGGATCAACGCGAATCTCGTTGAACTCCGTCATGTCGATGACGAGGCCGTCCTCGACGAGCGCCCCGCCGCCAAGTCCATGGCCACCGGCACGAACGCTCAGCGGCAATCCAAAGCGGCGGGCGAAGTGGATGCTGCGGCTGACATCGGCGGTGTCACGGACCTTCACGAAGAGGGCCGGTCGCTTCTCTATGCGGGCATTGTGTATTTCGCAGGCGGATTCGTAGGCGTCGGCACCGGGGAGGACGATGTCTCCCTTGATGCGGAGGCGGAACGCGGTCCAGTCCTCCGAGGTAATTCCAAATTGGCCGAGAATTGAAGTGGTCAAGGCTGTAGGTGTCTCCGTTTGTTGTTTCGCGGGCTGATTTCCCGTCGCACTTCGAACGTAGAGCCTGCCAGGCAGCCGAGGATTCCGCCTAAAGTGTGAGTCGTTGGTCCACCCGGGGGAGGGTGGGTGGTGTGGTTCACACAACTGCGAGCATCGGCGGCAGAATTGGGCGATTGAAGCCGCTACGATGAACGTATGGAAACGGCATCTTTGGCGATCGATTCAGTCCGGTTCTTCGAGTCCTTCCAGGCATGGGCGATGGAGCGCGTTCTTGATGCGGCACGGCGCGCAGGCACAGCGGCGGATGCTGCGAGCATCCCCGGGAGCAACGGCGGAGGCACGGTTCAGGGCCTTCTCGGCCACATGGTCGATGCAGATATTCACTGGCTAAACCGATGGCTTGGCAACGAGCATTCGCGGCTGCAGATGCCGGGCGCGTGGCGGACAGTTGCCGAGGTTGAAGCGGCGTGGCGCGCCGACCAACCTCGACGGAACGCATTCTTCGCTGACCTGGACGAGGAGCGGCTGCGTGCGCAGTTCGGGTTCTACCGGGGCGACCCGCCGGCGTACGAACGCTACATCCTCTGGCAAACGATTCTGCACGCGCACAATCACGCAACGCACCATCGCGCAGAGGTCAGCGCGCTGCTGACGACTGCAGGATTCGCACCCGAGGGGGTGGACATGTTCGAGTACCTGCGGTGCTAAAGGGCCTTCTACGAGTGGTAGACTGACCGCATGGTAATGCAGCGGACGATGACGATTCAGGGATTCCTCGATCTCCCTGAAAGCAAGCCCGGGCTGGAATTCTTT
>JBATAT010000402.1:0-1979 GCA_049662005.1 Tepidiformaceae bacterium | reverse complement strand
CGAACGTGAGGTGGTGTTCCTCTGCCGCGTCGCGCAGAGAATCGAGAACGATTCCGGGCTCGACGACTGCATACTTTTCATCCGGATTGAGTTCCACGAGGTGATGGAGGTACTTTGAGAAATCGATACAGACGGCGACGTTGCAGGTCTGGCCCGCAAGACTTGTCCCGCCGCCGCGGGCGACGATCGGCGCACCGAATTCACGGCAAATGCGAACGGTTGTGACGACATCATCGATCGTCCGGGGTATGACCACGCCGATAGGCACCTGGCGATAGTTCGAGGCATCCGTCGAAAAGAGTGCGCGGCTGCCCGAATCGAACCGAATCTCGCCACGGACTTGTTGTCGAAGCCGTTGTTGGAGGATACGAGCGTCGACGTTCTCACGGGTTCGTTCCAATTGGGTGGTGGTCATTTCTCTCCTTTAAACTGCGTACCGTTCTGCGTCTTTCTGGCGGAATTCGATGCCAAGTCCGGGGGCGTCGGATGGCTCGAGACAGCCGTCGACCGGGCTGGGCATGCCTTCGAACAACATCGATTCAATCCGGACGTGGTCATGGAACCACTCAAGGTGGATCACTGGTTCTGAAGCGCACCCCACGGCAAGGTGTAGCGTGGGCGCGGTGTGTGCGGAGAGCGGCACCCCCGCCGCTTCACAGAGCGCTGAGACCAGCAGAAATCCGGTGATCCCACGACAGCGCGATGCATCGGCCTGGAGCACATCGATGGACCTGGCTGCGAGCATCCCCTGGAAGTACGCCGGCGTGTAGCCATATTCGCCCGCCGCAACGGCCATGCCGGCGGGGCTCCGTTCGCGAACGAGGCGGAGGCCATGCAGGTCATCCGATGAGACAGGCTCTTCGAACCAGCGGACATCGAATTCAGCAATCTGCTGAGCGAAACCCAGCGCTTCGGACGAATGGAACGCACCATTCGCGTCGACAAAGAGTTGGTTTGAATGGCCGATCGCGTTCCGGGCGACCTCCACTCTGTGGGGGTCGTTCTCGGCGTCACGGCCGACCTTCATTTTCATCATGCTGAAGCCCTCTTCCGCCCAGCCGGCGACCGGGGTTTCGAGCCGCCGGTCGGTATAGGAGGTGAAGCCGCCGCTCCCATACACGGGCACACGGCGGCGAACGCGGCCAAGGAGCGCGTGGAGCGGGAGCTGCAGCAGACGTGCCTTCAGATCCCAGAGGGCAACGTCTACTGCAGCTATCGCGTTGGAAGTCAGCCCGGGGCCGCCAAGGTTGCGGATGCTTTTCACCATCAGCTGGTGCGCGCCGGGGATATCGTTGGCATCGTGGCCCTCTAAAAGGGGACGAAGTAGCGAGTGAATGAGGGTCGCCACCGACGCATCGCTGTAGGTATAGCCGAATCCTGTTTCGCTTCCCGCATCGATATGTACGGTCACCAGGGTGGTCGAATCCCACTCGAGTGTGCCATCAGATTCAGGCTCGTCGGTAGGGATTGTGTAGGCGCCCACGCGGATGGCGCTGATCGGAGTCGCTGTCGAAGGGTGGGTCACGTCGCCGGTCATTACTATCGACCCCGGCCCGGCAGCACCCCTTCGAGCATTTCTTTCGCCGCCTGTGTCGCGAAGTGGAGCGCGGAATCGTCCTGCTTGACCATGGAGCTAAGGAACGCTTTGGCCTGATCCAGCGTGATGTGCGGTGGAAGCGGCGGAACTTCGGGGTCCGTGATCGCATCGATCACGGTAGGCCTATCCGCGGAGAATGCCCGGTCCCAGGCCGGCGCTATCTGATCGGGTCTTTCGACGCGGATCCCGTTCAGGCCGAGCGATTGTGCGTAGCTTGCGTAGGCAAAGTCGGGGACATCCTGCGAGGTGGCGAATCGTGGATTGCCCTCCATTGCTCGCATCTCCCAGGTGACCTGGTTCAGGTCGTTATTGTGGAGAACCAGCACGACCAGACGTGGATCTGCCCACTCCTTCCAGTACTTCGCGATGGTAATCAACCCGT
>JBATAT010000401.1:0-2794 GCA_049662005.1 Tepidiformaceae bacterium | reverse complement strand
ACACCGGCCCAACCAACACCCAGGTCGCCGCAACCGCCACCGACACAGGGCCGGGTTCTGATGCGACAAACACGCCAGTGCCACCAACCGCTGCATCCAACACGCCGGTCGTCCCTGGTGGCGGCGATACGACCGAGCCGACCAGCACGCCGACCGCCGCTGTCACAGCGACGGCGTCCGCCACAGCAACCACGACGCTGTCTCCCACTGCGACGGCAACGTCCGCGCCGGCGACAGCGACGCCGACGAAGCCGGCGAACACGCCCACTACCGCTGCACCGACGGCGACTCCAACGACCGCAGCGGTGCAGGCGACGGCGGCGCCCAAGCCGCCTCGGGTTGGCAACACGTCCGCCGATGGGCGGAATGAGTCTCCGACAGTGTGGCTCATTGGCGCAGGGTTGATGTGCGTTGCCGGTGTCGTTGTCTTCAGCTTGCGGAAGCGCCCAGAGTAAGCTGGCAGTTCGCACCAACTCACGAGGCCGGGCAGGTGCCCGGCCTCGTTGCGCTCGCGGGATTTCGTGGTTTCCGGTAGCATCCGCGTTCTCAGGGGAAGGCCACTCTTTTTGGGTTCGCCGCCTTGCTCAGAACGATTCGAAAGGCCACTCCATGACCGTTGAAGCGAAGACGATTTCTATCCGCGATGGGATGTTCCAGGCGCCAACCTTCCGCAAAGGCAGTGGCGCACCGCTGCTGTACCTGCATGCGGCGGGCGGGCTTCGGAATGGCTTTACGCCCGAACTCGAGGCGCTCTCTGAGCACTATGACGTCATCGCGCCGACCCATCCGGGCTGGGACGATTCGCCCGGGCTGGACTCGATCGACGATATCCACGACATGGTTTCGTACTACCAGGACTTCGTGGACGCGCTGGGGCTGACTTCGTTCCACCTGGCCGGTCACTCGATCGGGGGGTTGTTCGCGGCCGAGTTCGCAGCGGCACGCCCGGACCTCGTGAAGAAGCTGGTGCTGACCTGCCCTGTTGGCTTGTGGATGGACGAATCGCCAGTGACGGACATTTTCACCTTGATGCCGAACCAGTTGCCGGGCGTGCTTTTCGGCGACCTGACCAATCCGGTGATCCCGACACTGTTCAAGGCGCCTGCAAACGAAGAAGAGATGGCCGAGAACTACTACTTCCAGCTCGCGAACTTCTCGGCGACGGGGAAGTTCATCTGGCCACTCCCGGACAAGGGGCTGAAGAAGCGCCTTCACCGGATTAAGGCGCCGACGCTCCTTCTCTGGGGTGCGGAGGATAAGCTGACGCCGCCCGCTTACGGCCCGGCCTTCGAATCGAAGATCGCGAAGTCACAGCTGGTGACGATTCCCGGCGCTGGTCACATGCTCCCGCTTGAGAACACGCCGGCCTGGGCCAGGGAGATCGTCGACTTCCTGGGGTAGTCGTACACACCGGCCAGCCGTCCTCGCGACAGAAGTCGAAAAGGACGGCCGTTTGATTTTGCGTTAGCCCACGGCTACCTCGGCTAACGCTTCGTCCAGGATCTGGTGGACCTCTTCGTCGGCGATAGCGATGACTCGACCGTCGTCGTAGAGGCCCATGACCATATCGAGGGCGCGGAGTAGCCGCGGATCGCGCTTTTCGAGACCAGCGGCCTCGCCTGGCCGGTGGGTCTGCATCCACATCAATAGCCCCGCCGCGCCGCTCTTGTCCGTGATAGCAACTCCCGGTGGCCGGTTAAGCAGGCGGGTGGTATCGAACGGGTTGTAAATCTCCTCGTCCTTGATCATCCCGTCGGCGTGGATGCCAGCCCGCGTGACGTTGAAATTCGAACCCACGAACGGCAAGCGCTGGTCTACAACCTCGCCGATTTCGCGGTAGTAGTCGGCGATTTCACTGATCACAGTCGTATCCATGCCGTGTGCGTCGCCGGTGAGGCCGATGAGCCAGAAGACGAGTGCTTCGATCGGTGTGTTACCACTTCGTTCGCCGATGCCAAGGAGAGTGCCGTTGTTCGAGCTCGCCCCATAGAGCCACGCCGAAACCGCGTTCGGGATGATGGCGTTGAGGTCGTTCTGGCCGTGAAATTCGAGTGCTTCGCTGGGAACGCCGCCCTCGTTCTTGAGCAGGTGGGTCAGGCGCGGGATACCCCGCGGGAGGGCAACGTGCGGGTCGCTGGCGCCGACGCCCATCGTATCCGGGTAGCGCACTTTCACCTGGATGCCGGCCTGTTTGCCGCGCTCCATGACGGTCTGCACAAATGGGAGGACGACGTGATAGAAGTCGGCGCGGGTGCTGTCCTCGATATGGCAGCGGGGCGTGATGCCATCTGCGAGTGCTGCATCGACCACCTGGAGATAGTTCGCGACAACGGCTTCGCGCGTGGAATTGAGCTTCTTGAAGATGTGGTAGTCGGAGATCGAGGTGAGGATGCCCGTCTCTTTCAGGCCGGCGCTCCTCACGAGCTGGTAGTCGGCGAGCGTTCCGCGAATCCAGCCGGTAATTTCGGGGAAGCGATAGCCGAGGTCCTGGCAGCGTTGGACGGCCTCGCGGTCCTTCTTTGTATACAGAAAGAATTCGGATTGGCGGACCATCCCGCTGGAACCGCCAAGACGGCTGAGGAGTGAGTAGAGGTGGACAATCTGGTCCGGCGAGTAGGGTGCGCGTGACTGCTGGCCATCACGGAAGGTGGTGTCGGTAACCCAGATTTCGTGATCCGGATCGAGCGGCACAGGTTCGCGCTCGAACTGGACGAGGGGCGGCAGCGTGTACGGAAACTGATCCCGGAAGTAGTCGGGGCCAACGGTGGAGTCGTGATTCCCGGCATTTGCGTAG
>JBATAT010000400.1:0-11068 GCA_049662005.1 Tepidiformaceae bacterium | reverse complement strand
CGCTCGATGCGGTGCTGGGCGACGGTGAGGACAACCACGAACTCCGCGAGGCACTCGGCTGGATCGACCTGGATGAGAGCCTCTCGGGCGAGATCGAGGGTCTCGCGCTGGTCGCGATGCTGAGGCTGTCGGCGCTCTTGCACGATGTCGGCAAGCCGGTTTCGGCGATCTTCCGCGATGGCCGCCTGCGATTCCCGCGCCATGGGCCACTGGGCGCCGAAATGATGCGCGAACGCCTTCCTGCGATCGGATTCGGGCCGGGTGCGACCGATTTCGTCGCCCGCATGATTCGATACCACCTTCGGCCCGGGGAACTCATCCGGAACTGGCCGGTTTCGGATAAGGCGGTGCGCAAGTTCGTGGCCGATCTCGACGGGCACGTGTTACCACTGATGCTCGTCAATCTGGTGGACGGCATGGCCACGAAAGGGCCGGGGTACACGCGGGAAAACTTTCGCCGCCATTGCAGCTTCGTGAACTACGTGACGGCACGGTCGTGGGCCGCCAACGAGGAAGGCGAGCCGCCGCTCGTGACCGGCGACGACCTTATCCGGGAGCTTGACCTGGCTGGTGGACGCTTGTTGGGGGCTGTCCTAACATCGGTTCGCCGAGCCCAGCTCGAAGGAGCAGTTTCGACGAATTCGGAAGGGCTCGCGCTGGCGCGCTCGGTTCTCGAAACCCTGAAGTCCGCAGAAGACTCCGGCCAGGGCGCCCGAGCAGGAGTTTCCGGCCCATGACTGCAATGTGGAGCGTCATCGCCTACACCGGATTCACGGTTGTAGCGTTCTACTTCTTCTTACTTCGCCCCGTGCTGCAGAACCAGAAGGCGCAGCGCAAAGCGGTTCGCCAGCTTCGTGTTGGCGATGAAATCGTGACAACGGGCGGGCTCATCGGAGAAGTGAAAGACGTGGTGGTGCCCGTCGATGGGCCCACGGAACTGATCATCGAACTGGCCCCGGGAATCCGGGTGCGGGCCGTCACCGATTCTGTAGCGCGAAGATTGAGTACGCTCGAACCTGCCGAATCCGAATCCACAACAGCCGAGCCCACAGCCGGCGAGGTTTCTCACACCAGTGCGTAGTACTTCAACCGTCCTCCTTTTCCTCTTCGTCGTCGCACTCACCACGTTCAGCTTCATCGTGGTGTGGCCGAGCCAGCCCGAGCGCTACTTGCCGGGCGACTTCTGGCCACAGGGTCGCGGACTAAAGGTGGGTAGCTGGGAGCGAGAGACGATGCGTCTCGGCCTCGACCTGCGTGGCGGCGCCCATCTGATCCTCGAGGCGAACCCGCCACCAGACTACGAAGGCGACCTCGGCGAGGCACTCGATGGCGCCAAGGGCGTGGTGGAGCGCCGGGTCAACGAGTTCGGTGTGAGCGAAGCGGAAATCACCAAGACAAGCGGCAACCGGATCAGCGTCCAGGTGCCGGGCCTCTCGCTCGAAGACGCGCAGAACCTCATTGGCAAGACCGCGGCGTTGAAGTTCGAGGTCTACAACGACCAGCAAGAGCTGGTCCCGGCAACTGGCGTCATCGACGGGCAGACTTACGCGATGACTGGCGCGGACCTGAAGAACAACACCTATGCGACCAAGGTGGGCACCCAGTTCGCCGTTGTCTTTGAAACAACCTCACGCGGCGCGAAGCTTATGGAGCAGATTACGCGCCGGGCGTTGAACTACAACTCATCCGACCTGCGCAACTATTTGGTTGTCTCGCTCGACGGGGTGACGCTTTCACAGGCGTCGGTAAACGGCGTCATCTCGGATTCTGGCGAGATCACCGGACAACCGACCTTCAGTGATGCGAACAACCTTTCCAAGCAGTTGAACGCGGGCGCTCTACCAATCCCGCTGCGCGTTATCCAGGCGGAGGAAGTGAGCGCGACCCTGGGCGAAGATTCGGTGCTGGAATCGGTCCGAGCGGGCCAGGTCGGCCTCATCGCCGTGATGTTGTTCATGATCCTCTACTACCGGCTCCCTGGCGTGCTCGCCTCGGCCGCGCTGTTGGTCTACACGGCGGTCACCTTGATGGTATTCAAGCTTCTGCCAGTCACGCTGACGCTTTCCGGGATCGCAGCGTTCGTGCTCTCGATCGGCATCGCGGTCGATGCGAACATCCTCATTTTCGAGCGCATGAAAGAGGAGTTACGCAGAGGGCGCACGCTCAACGCTGCCATCGATATCGGCTTCCGCCGCGCATGGACGTCGATCCGCGACTCGAACGTTTCGACGCTGATCACCTGCGCCATCCTCTATTACTTCGGGAACCAGTTCGGTGCGGCGGTGGTCCAGGGCTTCGCCTTCACCCTGGCCATTGGTGTGCTCGTCAGCATGTTCTCGGCGATTACGGTAACGCGAACGTTCCTGAAGATGATCCTCGGCACACCGCTGGCGAAGAATCACTTCCTCTTCAACGCGGAGGAACAGAAGCGGGTCGCCCCGGTGCGACGACGCGCAAGCGCGACGGAGGAGCAAGGAAATGCTTGATTTCGCCGGTAAACGCTGGTGGTACCTCTCCATCTCGCTGGTGTTCTTCCTCGTGGCGGTCGCGTCGCTCGCCATCTTCCAGCTTCGTCCGGGGATCGAGTTCACCTCTGGTTCGACCTTCACGATCGAGTTCACCGAGCAGAACGTGACCCAGGGAGAACTGCGGACAGCCTTCGGCGAGCTCGGTCACCCCGAAGCACGCGTCCAGGGCGCGGGAACCAACAAGTTCCTGATCCGGACTTCCGAACTCAAGAACGCACCCGCACTCGATGCGAACCAAGGCCCGGATGTTCCTGGTGAAATCAACCAGATCGAGGATGGGCTACGGTCGCGCTTCGGAGCCCTCACCCAAAGCAACTTCTCGACCGTTTCGGAAACGGTATCCACGGAGATCGCGCGGAATGCAGCAGGCGCGGTGATTGTCGCGGCGATTGCCATCCTCATCTACATCTGGGCCATGTTCCGATCGTTGCATCGCCCATTCCGCTATGGCGCCGCGGCAGTGATCGCGCTGATCCACGATGCCTTCATCATCCTCGGGTTGTTCGCGCTACTCGGCGAGGTGAAAGGAACCGAAGTCGACCTGGCGTTCATCACGGCGATCCTCACCGTCATCGGCTTCTCGGTTCACGACACGATCGTGGTCTTCGACCGAATCCGCGAAACGCTCCACAACGACCCGTACATTCCGTTCGAAGAAGCGGTGAACGCGAGCATGACGGAGACGCTCGCGCGATCGCTGAACACCTCCATTACCGTCATCCTCACGGTTGTCGCGATGCTGCTCATCGGCGGCGAAACGATTCGCTACTTCCTGCTCGTGCTGCTTGTCGGCATCGTCGCGGGGACCTACTCGAGCATCTGCGTGGCATCGCAGTTGCTGGTGGCCTGGGAGAACGGCGACTTCGGCAAGTTCTTCCGGAAGATCCGGGGCAAGGCCGATGAGGCTGGAACGGCCGCCGAGCCCGCCTGACGTCCAGGTTTGCAGCCCAGGCGGATTAGAACTGGCGGCGCAGGTTCGCCATCTCGATGGCCGCCTGGGCTGATTCCTCGCCCTTGTGGCCGTCCTTGCCGCCCGCGCGCGAGAGTGCCTGTTCGACACTGTCGACGGTCAGCACACCGAAGATGACGGGGACGCCTGTTTCCAGGGCGATCCGGGAGATGCCCTCGGCCGCGCCACCGGCGACATATTCGAAGTGCGCGGTATCGCCGCGAATAACGGCGCCCAGGCAGATGACGGCATCGAAATTCCCGCTCCTGGCCGCCCAGCTTGCCGCTGTCGGCACCTCGAAGGCGCCGGGCACCCAGGCGACGGTGACGTCCGACTTCGCAAGGCCACGCTCTCCAAGGCAGGATTCCGCGCCTTCGAGCAACTTGCGGGTGACGAATTCGTTCCAACGTGCGACGACGATGCAGACGCGCAGACCAGAACCATCGAGCGATCCTTCGAGCACCGCCATCAGGAGCTCTCCGCTGTGCCGAGGGATTCGAGTCCATCGAGGAGATGGCCCATGCGCTGGCGCTTGGTATCGAGGTAGCGGACGTTGTGCGGGTTGGGCTCAGTCTGGATGGAGACGCGTTCCACCACTTCGAGGCCATAGGCTTCGAGGCCGGCACGCTTGGCCGGGTTGTTCGTGATCAGGCGCATCTTGCGAACGCCAATATCGCGCAGGATCTGCATGCCGATACCGTAGTCCCGGCGGTCCGCCGGGAAGCCCAGGACGAGGTTCGCATCGACGGTGTCATAGCCCTTGTCCTGCATCTCATAGGTGCGAAGCTTGTTGTGCAGGCCGATGCCCCGCCCCTCCTGGCGCATGTAGAGGAAGACGCCACCTTCATCGGCGACCATCTGCATGGCCCTGTCCTTCTGCTCACCGCAATCGCAGCGCATCGAACCGAAAACATCGCCCGTAACGCACTGGTCATGAACGCGGACCAGGGTCGGGGTTTCGGGCTCGATTGGGCCTTTGACGAGGGCGATGTGCTCATCCGGGTAGTTCTCGGCCTTGTAGGCGAGGATCATCATGTCCCCGTAGGGCGTCGGGAGGCGGGTTTCGGCGACGCGCGTAACGAGGTGTTCGTTGCGGAGCCGGTACTTAATCATGTCGTTCACGGTAACGATGCGGAGGCCGTGACGGCGGGCGAACTTCTTGAGATCTGGCATGCGAGCCATTTCGCCGTTCATCTTCATCACTTCGCAGATGACGGCGCCGTGGGTAAGGCCCGCCATTCGTGCGAGGTCGAGGCTGGCCTCGGTTTGTCCGGCGCGAACCAGGACACCGTTCTTACGGGCCCGCAGCGGGAACATGTGGCCGGGGCGGGCGAGGTCTTCCGGCCCGGTCGCCGGGTCCATCAGCACCTGGACCGTGCGCGCACGATCGGCAGCGCTGATGCCCGTGGTGACGCCCGTCCGGGCCTCGACCGAGACGGTGAACGGTGTGCCAAAACCGGAGCTATTCGCGGCCTGGTCGACCATCAAGGGCAACTTCAGGGCTTCGCAGCGATCCTCCGGCAGTGAGCAACAGATGAGGCCGCGACCGTACTTCGCCATGAAGTTGATGGAATCGGGCGTGACGAACTGGGCGGCGATGCAGAGATCGCCTTCGTTTTCGCGGTCTTCATCATCGGTGATGATGACGAAGCGGCCGCGGCGGTACTCCTCGATCGCCTCGGGGACGGTAGCCATCACCGGGTCTCGTTCGGTCATTTCAGTCCTCCCTGTTCGCGACGAAATTTTCGATGTAACGCGCGATGATGTCGGTTTCGAGGTTGATGTTGTCGCCCGGCTTGCGGTTCACGAGGTTGGTGTTTTCCTGGGTGTACTGGACCAGCGAGACAGAGAAACTCTCGTGGTCCTTGGCGACGATCGTGAGGCTGATGCCATCGAT
Organism: Tepidiformaceae bacterium; assembly: GCA_049662005.1. GTDB lineage: Bacteria > Chloroflexota > Dehalococcoidia > Tepidiformales > Tepidiformaceae > Amarobacter. The sequence goes on along the minus strand of JBATAT010000400.1, from coordinate 5,694 downwards.
GCAGACGGGGCCTTTGACGACCATGTAGCGGAGCAACTCGGCCGGGGCGAGGATCCGGACGATGATCGCCTCGCCTTCCGGGGTCATCGAATGGAGCGTTCCGGTGCCTTCGACCACTCCGCGGACGATGTGGCCGCTGAGGCGGTCGGTGGGGCGGCAGCTTCGTTCGAGGTTCACGAGATCGTTGGGTTTGAGTTCGCCAAGGTTCGAGCGGCGGTAGGTTTCGGGCATGAGGTTCGCGAAAAAGAACTCGCGATCCATCTCCGCGACGGTGAGGTCGACGCCGTTAATCGCGATGGAATCGCCGAGCTGACTATCGACAAGGATCTTGGGGGCACGGATGCGGAGCGTTCCCTCGCCAGCCTCCGTGACGGTGCCGACTTCTTCGATGATACCTGTGAACATGCGCTACCCCTGGCGATACTGAACATTCGCAGGGACGAAGGGAGAGGCCCCGGCGCAGGCAAGCGCGGAGCGGGCGTGCCGGATGCGCAAATGCATCGGCCACGCCGCATGTGTCCTCTCCCATCCGGACTCTAACCGTCGGCCCCGGAATTTCACCGGATCAGTCCATCCCGTGAGGGAGGGAGTCGCGGGCTTTCACCGCCGGTGGGGAATTTCACCCCGCCCCGAGAACATCTACCCTTATCGTTTGCTTTACGCGAAGGAGTTGTCAAGAGGGCAGGTTGTTGACTGCCTTCGGCATCGCGACCCGTTCCCTACCGGAACAAAATAGTTCGCGGCCCAATGCAGCGAGGACAAACGCTTACGCCGGACCCGGTAACTCCATCAGCTTCACGAGGACATCGTAGGTGGCGTAGGCATCGGCGAGGGCGCCGTGTTCGCCCATGCGGCCGATGCCGAGGCGGTCGGCCACATGGCCGAGGTTGAAGCGGTCCACCTGGCCGGTTTCCCGGAGGAGGATGCGCGCGACCGGCTGGACATCGAAGGCGACGCTCGCAAACGGCCACGGCCGGTTGAGGCGCCGATAGGTTTCGACGAGGAAGGCCATGTCCTGTCCGATGCCCCAGCCGGTAATGACGGCGTTCTCGCCGGCGGCACTGAACTTCTCCAGGGCGTCTTCGAGTTCCAGGGCGGCCTTCCACTGCTTGGACGAATAGCCGACGACTTTGAGCGCGCCGGGCACGGCATTTCCGATATGGCGTGGTTTCACGCGTTCGCCCCACGAGGCTTCTTCCGGGAATTTCGGGGCGAGCGTGGCCCGAACGCCAGCGAGGTCGAGCACTTCGTGCATCTGGGCGTTGGGGCCGCTCATTTCAAGGTCGACGACGTAGAGCGAGGTCGAACCGTTGAGGTCATCGGGCAGGCCAGCTTCTGGCGTGAGCCGACCTTCGGGATCGAGCCGGCGGAGGCCGGGGGCGATGAGCTGCAGCAGTTCGTTCATGAAGATCAGACGCGCCGGAGCTCTTTCGAACCGAACGCTACCAACAGTGTTAACACTGCGGCGATAACCATCCAACCACCGACCACGGGCGGGGCGCTCCAGACGTCGATCATCCGGCCCATGAGAAGGCCAGCGAACGGCGTCATTCCCCAGGTCATGGTCTGGAGGGCGACGACACGGCTGCGATACTCGGGCCGGGCCTTCATCTGCATCAGCGATGCGTTGAAGGCGGAGTAGATGCTGTGGAAGATGCCCGCGATCGCGAGGATCGCAACGGCCAGCCAGAGGTGCCGGGTGAGTGTGAAAGCGCCCACCGTGGCCGCGTAGAGGAAGCAGGCCCAGATCATCGGCTGACCGACGCGGAGACGGTTCGAGGAGGCGGCGACGATCGCTCCACCAAGAAGTGAGCCCAGCCCGACGGCAGCGGCGAGGTAGCCATAAGCCTTCTCATCAGCGTGGAGGACATCGGTCGCGAAAACAGGGAGGAAGGTGACGTAGGGATAGACCAGCACGCTGGGGAGCACGGCCATGCCGACGATGACGGCCATCCGGCGGTCACGGACGACATAGCGGAGCCCCGAGGCAACGCTGCTGAAGATGCCTTCCCGTTCGGGGGTCTCCTCGGGAACACTGAGCCCAAGGCGGGAAGTGAGGAGCACCGCGAAGGCAAGACAGACGGCCTGGACGGTGAAGGTCCCCTGGGTGCCAACGAAACCGATGAGTGCGCCACCGATGGCCGGACCGACGACGCGCATCGCATTGCCACCGAGGGCATTCAGGGCCACTGCGTTCGTCATTTCATCCGCTCCGGCCGTGTCGAAAACAAGGAGGTTGCGAATGGGGCCAGCAAGCGCTTCGACGATGCCGGCAGCGGCGGCGAAACAGTAGACCATCCAGATCTCGATGTGCCCCGACCAGACGAGCACGGCGAGGGCGGCCGCGATGATGGCGCTCCCGGAGGTATAGATCATCAATTGGTTGCGGCGTTCGTAGCGGCCCGCGAGGTATCCACCGAAGGGCGAAAGCAGGACCAGGAAGGCGCCTCGCAGAAGCGCAACCGCCGCCAGGTCGGTTGCTGTCCCCCCGAGGTCGACCTTGACCAGCCAGCCCTGGCCGATGGTCTGCACCCAGGACCCAACCTGGAGAGCCATGGTGGATGCAAGGAGGAAGCGGAAGTCCCGGTGGCGAAGTGATGCCAGGGGGCGCCCGGGAGCCGTGAGGCTCCGGCTCGGGCGTTGAATCGGAGGGGTAGTTACCTGCGGAGAGGCCAAGCACCATCCCGGGGCCGCGGGTGCGGTGCCCCGGATCGAAACCTACACAATTCACTCGGAACGAACCATTGGATCGCGGGCCTATCCGGTCGATTTAGGGGTCTTCACACAAAGTTCTGGGGGACCGCGAAGGATCGGGTACGATCAGGGGACAGAACTCCAGAGGAGGCCCACCGATGGCAAACCCGGGCGCCGATTCCATCGAATTCTTCCGCAACCGGTACAACATCGACTCGGCAGCAATGTCGTCGTTGCTTTCGATCGCCCTGAGCCGGGGCGGCGATTTCGCCGAACTGTTTTTCGAACACCGCACGAACAGCGCCATCCAGTGGGAAGACCAGCGGGTGAAATCAGCTTCGCGAAATGTCGCCCAGGGGGTTGGCATTCGCGTGGTGAAGGGCGACGCAATCGGCTATGCCTACACCGAATCGCTCGAGATGGAGGCGATGCGGCGGGCGGCCGAAACGGCCTCACGCATCGGCACCGATGACGAACGCCCTACCCCGATGGATGCAACGCCACAGCTTTCGACCGGGTCGTTCTATTCAGTATCCGACCCACTCACCGATGAGCCCGCCGCGAAGAAAGTCTCCATGCTCGAACGCGCCGACATCGCCGCTCGTGCCTATGACCCGACCATCGCACGCCTCGATGCGAGCATCGGTGACGAACTGAAGTACGTGATGGTCGCGCGCAGCGACGGCAAAGTGGTCGGCGACGTGCAGCCGCTCATCCGGTTCAATGTCAGCGCACTTTCGCAGGACGGCGAGAGCCGGCAGGTGGCGCGAACCGGCGGTGGGGGCAGGCTCGGAATCGAGTATTTCGAACGCGTGACACCCGAGGAGGTCGCCCGCGAGGCTGCCCGCCAGGCGGTACTGCAGCAAGGCGCTATCGAAGCGCCCGCAGGCACCCTGCCGGTGGTGCTGGCAGCGGGCGATAGCGGCGTCTTGCTGCACGAGGCTGTCGGGCACGGCCTGGAAGCAGACTTCAACCGGAAGGGCACGAGCAACTATTCCGGGCGCGTGGGCCAGCCGGTTGCGAGTCCGCTGGTAACAGTGATCGACGACGGGACGATCCTGGACTCGCGCGGGTCACTCAACATCGACGATGAAGGCAACCCGACCACGCGGAACGTGCTCATCGAGAACGGCAACCTCCGTGGCTACCTGCACGACGAGGTGAGCGCCCGGCACTTCGGCGTGACGCCTTCAGGTTCGGGCCGGCGGCAGACCTTCAAGGATTACATCATGCCGCGGATGACGAACACCCTCATGCTTCCCGGCCAGAGCACCCCGGAGGAGATCATTCGTGGTGTGGACCGCGGGATCTACGCGATCTCGTACTCGGGCGGACAGGTAAACATCTCGAACGGCGACTTCGTGTTCTCGGTCACCGAGGCCTACATGATCGAGGGCGGGAAAGTGACCTCGCCACTTCGAAACGTGATGCTCATCGGCAACGGGCCGGATTGCCTTTCGAAGGTGACCGCGGTCGCGAACGACTATCAGCTTTCCGACGGCCGCTGGACTTGCGGCAAGGATGGCCAATCGGTGCCTGTGGGTGTCGGCATGCCGACGGTCCTGGTTTCAGGCATCACGGTCGGCGGCACGAAGTGATTGACCGCGCGAGTGGTCCCAGCAGCGATTCAGCCAGTTGCCTCCCTCCGTCGTGATGGAGAGGCGCAGGGGGTGAGGTAAATGGAAGGTCCGACACCTTTGGAAATTGCTCGCAAGGTGGTGGCACTCGCCAGGAAGGCGGGCGCTGAGCAGTGCGATGCGATCGTTTCGATGTACACCGAGGCGAACGTCACGGTGCGGTTGGGTGAGTTGGAGAAACTGATCGAGGCAGGGTCGATGGCGGTCGGGCTCCGCGTCATCAACGGAGGCCGGACCTCCGTTTGTTCGACATCGGACCTCACACCAGCCTCACTCGAGCGGTTTGTGACCGAGACGGTGGACCTCGCTTCGATCTCGGAGCCCGATGAATTCGCCGGCTTGCCCGACCCGGATCTGCTCTCGCGCGTGACGAACGCAAGCGGACTTGCCCTCTACGACGAGCACCTGGAGACGCTCAGCACCGAGGAGAAGATCCAGATGGCGAAGGCCTGCGAAGGCGCCGCATTCGCCCTGGACAAGCGGATCAACAACTCCGACGGCGCAAGCCTTTCCACGCGGATTGGTCAGATGGCCCTGGCGAACTCCCACGGATTCGAAGGCTCGTACCCGGCGACGAGCATTTCGCTAATGGTGGAGGCGATCGCGGACGACGCCGATGGCAAGAAGCGAAACGGCTACTGGTATGCCGCCGAACGCAGCCTGCACCGGATGATGGACCCCGAAGAGGTCGGGCGAATCGCCGCCCAGCGGACGCTTGACCAGATCGGCGCGCGAAAGGTTGCGACCCGAAAAGTGCCCGTCGTGTTCGAGCCGAGGATGACGATCGCGCTCATGGGCGACCTCGTGGGGTGCGCGACCGGCGGGGCGCTGTACCGGGGGTCAACATTCCTCGCGAACAGGGTGGGGCAAGAACTCGGGTCGTCACTGGTGAACATCGTCGACGACCCGACCAGGCCGGGCGGGCTCGGTTCGCGACCTTTCGATGGCGAGGGTGTGGCTGCCCGGCGGAACGAGCTCTTCAAGGAAGGGACGTTCTCGGGGTTCCTGTTCGATTGCTACACCGCCCGCCGAACGAACCATTCGACGACCGGGAGTGCCCAACGAGGGGTGGAATCGCTGCCCGCGCCGGGAGCCTCGACGCTGACCTTCGCAGCGGGTGAAACGAACCCCGATGCGATTATCGCCGGGGTGAGCGAGGGCCTCTACCTCACGACGCTCATGGGCAACGGGTTCAACCCCACGACCGGTGACTACTCTCGGGGCGCCGGGGGATTCTGGATAGAGAACGGCAAGATAGCGTTCCCGGTGGCGGAAGTGAACATCTCCGGGCAGATGGACGCGATGCTCGCGGGCGTCGACGCGGTGGGAGACGACCTCGCATGGTTTGGGAGTTCAGCAGCGC
>JBATAT010000399.1:0-3877 GCA_049662005.1 Tepidiformaceae bacterium | reverse complement strand
TTATCGACCGGCTGACGGTGCTCCAGCCGGTGACGGGGGGCTGAATCGCATTCGAGGCTCTTCGGAGCAGGAGCAGGAGGCCAAGGACGACCAGGACGGCCGCGAACATCCCGTCGAACGTTCGCCGTGGAATAAACCCGACCACGATGGCTCCGGCCACGGCCCCGGGAAGGGTGGCGACAGCGAACCATCCGCCGCTGCGATAGTCGATCCGCTTCTGGAAGCCATAGGCCAATGAGCCTGAGGTTGCGTTCGCCCAGACCACGAACAGCGAGATCGCGGTGATCGTTTCGGGATCTTTCTTGGGATAGAGGAAGAGAAGGATGGGTACGAGAATGAATCCGCCGCCGGCGCCGACAAGGGTGCCGAACGTCCCGACTGCGAAGCCGAGCAGAATGAGCAGTAAGTCCTGGCTCTCCAGTGTCCTCTCCCGTCGCTCGCTCCAGTCTCACCTCAGCGGGTGAAACCGTCCAACGGAAATCAGACGGAGTTGAGGTGCTACACCGCGATGTCTTCATCGCCATAGTCGAATTTGCGCTTCAGGGTGGCTCGACCGCGAAGACGTTCAGCGGCTCCGCGAACACGGTCGTTGAAATGGGCAATTCGCCGCTCGAGGCGGCCACGCAGCCAGCTGCGCGTCGAGCCGATTTCGCGGTAACGCGCGTAGCGTTTCTCAAGCCGCCGTTTGGGCTTCATCCGGCGGATGCTGGCGAGTTCGCGAAGGATGGAGCGGCGCAGGAGCAGCGCCGCCCTGGCATGATCCGTGTGGGCGCCTTCGCCGGGTTCGGGGACGGTACGGTCGATGATGCCGAGTGCGAGGCAGTCGTGTGAGGTGAGGCGGAGGCGCTCGGCAGCGTCGCCGGCCGAGCCTTCACCGCCGTAGAGCATCATGGCGGCATCTTCGGGGCGCATGACTTCGTACACGGCGTTGTCGAGCATCAGAACCCGATCGGCGACAGCCATGGCCATTGCGCCTTCGGAGTTCGCTTCGCCGGTGATGACGGCGATGGTTGGGACCGTCAGCTCCATCATCGACGACATGCACTGGGCGACGGCGAACCCGAGGCCAGCCTCTTCGTTGGCAAGAGAAGGATCAGCTCCGTCGGTATCGATGAGCGTGATGACGGGCAATTCGAACTTCCGGGCGATCATCATGGCGCGCCTTGCTTTGCGGAAGCCGGCGGTGGAGATATGGGCGGGTTCGTTTCCCGGCGGCCGGACCTGGCCGATGAAGAGGACAGCTTCGCCGGCCAGCGAACCGATGCCCGCCTGGATGAGCGAATCATCCTGGCCGCTTCGGTCGCCGCGGAGCGCAACGAACGAGACCGAGAGATGCATGATCAGGTCGGCGGCGGTTGGGCGATTCTCGTGGCGTGAAATCTGAACCTGCTGCCAGGCTGTCCGAGGCGTATGGAATGAGTGGCTCTCGTGCGATTTGTCCTGGGCCGTGAGACGGTAGTCGTTCATCAGCAGGTCGAGCAATTGCGCGATCGAATCGCGCAACTGGGGACGCGCAACGACGGCATCGATGAGCCCGCGGGCGAGATGCGCCTCAGAGGTGTGCGCGCCCTCCGGGAGATCGTTGCCAGAAGCCTCCTGGAGGGCGCTGAGGGCGGCATAGCCGACCAATGCGTTCGGTTCGCTGAGGAGGACATCCGCGAGGTTTACGAATCCCGTGTAGGCCGAACCGGTGGTGGGATCGGTGAGCACGGCGATGTAGGGCAGGCTTTCGCGGTCGTGGCGACGGACCGCGGCTGCGATGCGCGGCGCCTGCATCAGGGCAAGGAGACCCTCCTGCATGCGCGTCCCGGAAGTCGAGCAGACGAGGACGACGGGTTCGCGGCGAGAGGTGGCCTTTTCGAATGCGCGAGCGAGGCGCTCGCCAGCGGCAACGCCAATCGAGCCACCGAGGAACGAGAAGTCAATGACCGCGATGACGAGTTCGCGGCCGTAGATGCTGCCGGTACCGGTGAGGGCGGACTCGGCGAGGCCGGTACGGCGCTGCGCATTAATGACGCGCGTCCGGTAGGCGCGTTTATCGCCGAGGGAGAGCGGATCGATGCTCGTGATGCCGCGGTCGTCTTCGTGGAAGCTACCGACATCGAGGAGCGTGGCCAGCCGCTCGCGTGCCGACAGATGGAAGTGGAAGCCGCAGGAATGGCAAACCCGGAAGCGTTCGTAGGATTTCGAGCCTTCGAGATCGGCGTTGCAGGAAAGGCAGTGCTCGTGGTGCGGCGCCTCCGGGACGACTTCTTCTGGCGCTTCTGCACGGCCGAGCAGGGACTTCAGGCTTCTCATGCTTCTCAGTGTATCAAGCGAGGTCATCAGTGGCCGCACCCTGGAGCACGCGCCGCGATTCACCGTCTTCGCGCGGGCCAACAAAGCCCTCATCCTCGAGGATTTCGATGATCTTGTTCGCCTTCAGCAGGCCAACCTTCAGCCTTCGCTGGAAGAGCGAGGGAGAGATGCGCTGATGCTGGAGGGTGAGTTCGCGAGCGCGGTCGACGACTGGATCATCGAATTCGACTTCGATCTGGGCATCACCACCGTTGGCTTCGGCGAGCGCCTGTTCGAGCAGTTCATCCGCGTTCTCCGGCGTGAGTTCGCTGAAGCGCTCGTCCTTCCAGAAGTCGACCAGCCGCTCGACCTCGCCATCGGAAACGTAAACCCCCTGGATGCGAATGGGCTTGGCGGCATCGGTGGGCATGAAAAGCATGTCGCCACGGCCGAGCAGTTTTTCGGCGCCACCGGTGTCGAGAATCGTGCGCGAATCGATCTGAGAGGTCACGGCGAACGCGATCCGGGTGGGGAAGTTCGCCTTGATCAGGCCAGTGACGACGTCGACCGAGGGGCGTTGGGTGGCGACGATGAGGTGGATCCCAGTGGCACGGGCTAACTGGGCGAGGCGGCAAATCAGCTTCTCGACCTCGAACGGCGCAGCCATCATGAGGTCGGCGAGTTCGTCGATGATGACGACCCACTGGGGAAGCTTAATCAAGACCCTGGGGTGCTTGTTGTACGCATCGAGGTTCCGGACGGCGACGTTTTCGAACTTCTTGTAGCGCGAATCCATCTCACCGACGACGGCCTGCAGTACGCCGACTACTTTGTCCATATCGACGATGACCTCGCTGAAGGCCATGTGTGGGATGCCGGAATAGCCGATCAATTCGACTCGCTTGGGGTCGATCATGACGAAGCGGACGTCGTTCGGGGTCGAGTTCATCATGATGCCGGCGATGATAGAGTTCATGCAGACGCTCTTCCCGGCGCCAGTTGCCCCGGCGATGAGGAGGTGCGGCATCTTCGCCAGGTCGGCGACGACCGGAACGCCCGAGACACCTTTGCCGAGGGCGAGGGCGAGCTTGCTCTTCGCCGCCATGTCGTGGAATTCCTTCGTCTCCATTACTGCGCGAAGGGTAACGATTGAGGCTGAGTCGTTCGGGACTTCGATGCCGACGATGGCGCGGCCGGGGACGGGTGCCTCGATTCGAAGGCTCGGGGCGGCGAGCGCCAGGGCGAGGTCGTTCTGGAGCGTCGTGATCTTGTTTACGCGGACACGAGTCCGGCCCGTCTCGACACGCTCGCTCCGGGGCCGGCCATCGGCGGTCAGCATCGTCTTGCCGCTCTCGTCGCGAATGAGGAGATCCTTGTAGCGAACCTCCCAGCCGGGTTCGACACCAAACTGCGTAACCGTCGGACCTTCGTTGATTTCAACGACGGAGGCATCGACGCCGAAGCTTGCGAGCGTATCGACGATAAGCTGGGCTCGGGCGGCGTTGTCGTGCTTACGGTGTTTACTCGGGATGGGTTCGTTCAGCATCTCCATCGCGGGCAGTTGCCAGCCGTTGCCGTTGCTTTCGAGTTGGAGGCCGAG
>JBATAT010000398.1:0-6243 GCA_049662005.1 Tepidiformaceae bacterium | reverse complement strand
CGGATCGCTTAAGGCTCGACAACGAACCTCCCGCTATCGCTTCGGCCGAAGGTTTCCGGGAAGTAGGTTTCTTCGGCATGCGCGGGGCCGACGAAAAAGTCGCCGGGAGTCGTGGCGCGGGCGTAGTAGGTGTACTCATAGACGCCTTTGGGCAGGTTGTCGGTGATGAGGACGGTGCGGTCGTCGCGGGTCTCGGTGAACTGCCAGGGGCTCCAGTACCAGCGGAACCACGGTGCGATATAGCCACCCTGCGTGGATTCGGCGGCTTTCCTCCGTTCGGCTTCGAGCTGGGCCTTGAGCGCCGGATCGATCGTCTGGAGCTGTGGGTCGATCGGTTCGAGACCTGCCGGGAGAAGGTCTTCGACCACCACGTAGTGCCGATCCGCGGGCACGAGGATGGTCATGGTCACGCGGACGGTATCGCCGAGTTTGGCCGAAGCCACCTTCACGGTCGGGTCGGCGAGGAGCGAGTATTGGTGGCTAATAGCGAAGCCGCGATTGAGTGCCTCGACTTCGCTGGCCGGGGTGAGGTAGCGAAGGTTGAGGGTGTAGTACAGGCGCCCCGGCGCAGCATAGTCACGGATGAACGCGATGATGCTCGCCTTCCCGGCGGTGAAGTCGGTGAGGGGTACGGTTGCTTTCGCGTCCTTGATGGGCTGGCCACGCTTCACGAGGCCCTGCAGCAGTGCCTTGTCATGAAGCTGAACTTCGTAGGAGAACTGGCCACCAAGCTCCTGCGTTTCGACCGCGTAGGTGGTGAGGGCGGCGACCGCGATGGCTCGCTCGACGGTTGTCGACCACTCCTGGGCGCCGCGAGCGACCACGAGCCAGCGAACCGACTGGGCGAGTAGCGGCTGTTCGGGCGCGACGCGGGCAAGGGCGAGGGTAACGAGGGCTGTCGTCCCTGTATTCGTCATGAATGAACCGTCGACCGGCTCATCCTCCCAGTGGTTTCCATTTGCACTCGGAATCGTGGCGGCAGCGATATCGTTCAGGAGGGCACGGATCATGGCATCATCTGCCTTCACGCCGGAATCGGTGAGAGCGAGCACGAGGTAGGCACGGCCCCAGTTCGTCAGCTGTGTGCGGTACTGCTCGAAGAGCGCCCTCGATTGGGTCAGCGCAGGCGTCCCGATTTCGGGGCCAGAGGCAGCCGCAATGGAAGCCAGCATCAGCGCCTTCCTGTTGGGGTCGGCCGGATGGAGAACGTCCGTCGCCTGGTTGAGATATGACGAGAGATAACTATTCGCTCGAGCGACGCCCGTGTCGTCGAACGTGCGGCCGTCGCGCCGGGCTTCGCCAAGGGCGAACAGCACGAACGCCGTGACCTGCGGATCGGAGGGGCAAAGTGCGGACGAGCACCACGACCAGCCACCATCGGGGCGCTGGGACGACACGAGGCTCGCAAGGTCGCTGACGATCTGGCCATCCCGGTTCGCTGCAATGTCGCCCGAGGCTTCGGCGCGAGCGACGCCGAGGGTCGCGATCAGGCGGCTGGCGACGCGGACACGGTCTTCGTATTCACGCGGTGCAAGCTCATCGAGTTCATCGGCCATCGAGCCGGCGAGGGCCGACTGGAGCGTGACTTCGAGCTTGCCGTTTTCGAGGATGGCGAAGGGAGGCAGGTAGATCGATTCGAGGCCCGGTTCGGTGGTGACGATTCCGCCAGTGGCGGTGGTTTCGGGAGTGACATCGAGAAGCACCGGGAATTCGTTCGTGACCGCATCGGAGAGCCCTCCGCCGCTAGCGCGGAATGTGATCCTGGCGGTGCCGTCCGCCTTCGCGCTGGCGGGCCAGCTGACCAGCTTCGATTCGCCCGGGCCAACGGAAATGGACTGTTCCCCAGGTTCCATGAGGACGAGACCTTCGGCATCAAGGCTGACCCTGAGGTTTACCGCATCCTTCGTGGCATTTCGCACGAGCGTGCGGATTTCCGTGTTGTCGCCGACGCGCAGGAACCGCGGAAGCGCCGGGCGAATCAGGAGCGGCTGGGTGGAGACAAGTTCGTTCTGGCCCTCGCCAACCATGGTGTTGCCGCTCACCGCGCGGACGGCCATCCGCCAGGTCGTGAGGTTGTCGGGCATCTTCACCTCAACGGAGGCTGTGCCGTCATCGTTAGTGACCAGCTGGGCCGACCAGTAGGCGGAATTACGGAAGTCCTGGCGGAGGCGGTCGTCCTCGAGGCCGCCGCCCCCCTTGCCCTGGCGCGGTGGCTCGGCGATGACGTCGTTCGAACGGTCGATGGAAACCGAAAGCGACGATGCGGTAACGACGGCGAGGCCGCGTTCGAACCAGAACGCCTTCAGGCCATCGGGGCCGCGCTCGTCCTGGAGGGCGAGGAGCGCCTTATCGACGACGGAGACCGAGACTTCGGCCTTTACACCCTTGCCGCTCTTGTCCGTCACCTTGATGTCGTATTTCACGGTTTCGCCTGGTGCGGCCTGGTCGCGGTCAGGACGAATGGAGACGTCGAGCTGGCGGGTCGAAGTCGAAACGCTGAGCGCGACGTAGCCGACTTTGTAGCGCGGCACGGGGTCCTCGGCTGTGGGTGGGCGGTAGAGGACCGTCGACACGTAGATATTCGGAACTGAGTGGTCGACGATGGGAATGCTGAGGCGCTCGCTGTTCGTCGGGAAGTCCCGGAGTTCGTGCGTGATGATTTTACCGCGTTCGACGGTGACCAGGCCGAGAGCGTTTTCGAAGGGCGCCGGGACGAGGATTTCGGCCGAATCACCGACCTCGTACGAGTCCTTGTCGGCGATGAGGGCGATCGCGTCGTCGTTCGTGATACGCCAGCTGGCGTAGCCTTTGCCGCCGACCCAGAGGTAGGTGGCGGAGCGCGCCGTGCGGCCTTTCGCGTCCGTCACTTCGGCGACGAGGCGGTAGGTTCCAGTCGCGGCGGGCGTGAACGTTGCCGTGGCGGAGCCGTCCGGCCCGGAGGTGGCGTTGAGCGTCTCCACGAGCGTGTCCACCGGCTCGCTGCGGTAGCGACGGGCACCATCGGGGGTGAGTTCCTTGGTGGTCACCCATTTTCGCGAATAGGCGCGAACGACGATGGGCTGGCCCGCGACGATCGCGCCTTCTGTGTCGACGGCGACCAGGTCGATTTCGGACGGTTCACCCGCGATGGCAACATATTCCGCGGGGCGAATACCTGCAGCTACGGCGGCAGGGTGGACGGTGACCTGCGTACTGGATGCCACCGCCTGGGCGTTGGCGTCGGTCACTGTGGCGGAAATGGTGAACTGCTGGGCGCCTTCGTTCGCCTGGAGTGCCGCGGGCACCTCGAATGAAGCGACACCGCCCGGGCCGGTGGTTGCCTTCCCGGTAGCGCGAATCGGCGTCTCGCTGACTGCAGTTTTCCAGTAGTCGTAGTCGGTGAACGAGTAGCGCTCAAGGCCTTCGATGGTGGGCCGGAACGGTACCGCCATCACCGACCAATCGACACCGGCACCTTCGAGTCCGCCACCAAAGTAGAAGGTGGCCGTCGTTTCGACGTCGATCGAATCGCCGTTGATGTAGGCGGGTTCGGCCGTTGCCATTTCGACGGCGAACTCTGGCTTCCGGAACTCGGCGACAAGGAAGCTGTTCCCGGCAACCCCACCGAACGGGCCGCCGCCATCGAGGCGGTACTGAATGCTGATCGAGTAATCTCCGACCGGGGCATCGCCGGGGATGAGGAATTCGCCCGCGAACGTGCCGAACTCGTTGGTGGTGATCGCCTCGCGTTTCACCTCCTGGCCGCGCGAGTTGATGATGACGAAATCGAGCGGAGCGTCGGTGGCGGGAATGGTGTACGCGGCATCATCATCGGCGCGGACGACTCCCTTGTACTCGACGGTTTCGCCGGGCCGGTAAATCGGCCGATCCGTGTAGAGCTGGCCGACCCACTGGCGCACGAAGAACTCGGTCGGAATGCCGAGCTGGTAAGGTGCTGAACCCTGGGTCCAGCGCGTTGAGACGAAGCCGAAGCGGCCACCGCTTTTCACCCAGACCAGGTATTGGCGGTCGATGTTCTTGCCCGGGACAGGTTCGGGGACGCTGAAGATGGCGACACCATCCGCATCGGTGACGACGCTGGTGGGTGTGATTCCTGCCCCGCTGGCAGAGACGGTGGCGCCAGCGACCGGCTTCCCAGTCTCGTGATCGACCACCCAGGCAAGAAGTTGATCTTGCGAGATCTTGGTGACGATTTCGGTGTCCACCACGGCGAACGCGAGGTACGACGCCCAATCGCCGCCCGAAGTGACGTAGTAGTAGCCCTTGGGCAGCGGCGTACCAGTACCGGCGAGTGAAGTCGAGCCGAGGAAGACTTCGTTGAGGACGCCGTCGGTTGGCACCGACCAGGAGCGCATGGCGGGAAGCGACGGCGTCCAATCCTGGGAGAGCTTGCCGCCATAGAGCAGATCTGCGCCTTCGTTATCCGTGAGCGGATAGAGGGTGAAATTCGCCTGGGGGGCGTTGGTCGCGTGGAAATAGAGGATCTGGTCAGCGGAATCGGAATAGGTGCCGCCCGAGTTATAGCCGGGAAGGGCGAGCGTCACAGACGAAGGCAGCTGCCCGGTTGTGAAGGAAAACGTGTATCCATCGAGGACCTGGCCGTAGCGATCTTTCGCGCCAGGGGCGAGGGTGACGGTGTAGGAGGTGGACGGTTCGAGCGGCACGCTCACGTAGAGTTCGAATTCGTACAGGTTCGTATTGACCTCGTCGGCGGTGAAGCCGCTGACCGAGACCTTGCCTTCGAGTGAATCCTCGTCCATCGGGTTCGTGAAGCGGATCGAAACGCCGTAGCGCTGGCCGTTGGTCGCGCCGTTCGGCGGTTGGGTGGAAAGGACAGCGGGCAGGCCCACGGTCTTGAACACGGAGGTTCGTTCCTGGGGAGTGCTCCCGCCGTTTGCCCCCGGGAGGCCAGCTGCCACAACCGCCGTGTAGGTCGCGAGATAGTCGAGTCGTGCGGCCGGGGTGAAGGTCGCGACCGTGCGAGTGGAATCCCAGGTCACGACTCCGGCCACTTTCGCGCCGGCCGGGCCTTTGAGGGTGATACCGGACTTCGCTTCTTCGGCCATCGGCTGGTTGAACTCAACGCGAACGGTTTGGGTTGGGCTGGCGTACTCGGTGTTCGTGTCGGGCGTAAGTTTGGCGACTGCGGGGCCGAGGGTGGTGAAGCTCCAGGTGAAGTCCTCGCGGAGGACGCCATCCGCCGCTGAGGTGAGGCCCTTCGGGATGACAACCTTGTAGTTCGTAAACGGTTGGAGAGCCGCGGGCACAAAGCGGTAGATCGACGTGTTCAGCCATTCGCCCTGGCCCTCGATCGGCGGGTCGAAGGTGAGGACGGGAGCGTCGTCACGAGCATCGAGGGTGGTGAGCGGCGCGACAGACCGGCTGAACTGGACGAGGATCGGCGCGTTCAGGGGAACTTCGGATTCAGCGTCGCCGGGGATGGCCTGTTGGACGGTGAGCAGGCCAGTGACGGTGAACGAAGCGTTGACCGCCTTTTCCAGGCCTGTTTCAGGACGAGCCGGGACCGAAACGGTATAGCTTGAACCACGCAGGAGACCGGGGAAGTCGGGCTGGAAGAGCACCGTGCGATCACTCAGCCAGGCGTAGGTACCGGGTACCGCTGGTTCGAGTTGGAGGAGCCGTTCCGGCGATTTTTCGTCGGGTGGGCTGGCGAAGGTCACACGGATCGGCGCGAGGCGAGGGACATCGTCGCCTTCGGGGCTGAGCGCGAACCCGGGCGGGTCAACGAACTCGTTGCCATTTGAGCCCCGGCTGGAAAGCCAGAACACCGAGCCAACGATCGCAACCAGGAGTGCAGCGACGACCACCCCGGCGCCGCCACGCTTCCATGGAGTATCAAGGTGGGTGGTGAGCCATTGCTTCTGGCGTTGCCAGGGGGTTGTGGTGGGCGTCTGGCTCATTTTGCTTTCACCTCGAACGTGATGGTGGTGGTTTCCTGGTCGCCATCGGCAAGCGTGGCGGTCGCGGTCAGGCGGTGGCTGCCGATACTGATCGGGTACGGGATTCGAACATCGGAGCCGGCGCCTGAGCCGGCGGGCAGGCCATCAATCGCGAACGCGATCGATTGCGTTCCGGGGGCCGCCGTGGCGCGGAGGAGAAGTTGCTGGGAGTCGAGTTCGGGCGAAATGAAGAGGGTCGCGCTGTCGCCCGGTGAGACAATTCGGAGGCGGCTCTGGTCCGACCCCGGGGCCGAGGTTTTCGCCAGGGCCAGGCCAGCATCGA
>JBATAT010000397.1:0-2861 GCA_049662005.1 Tepidiformaceae bacterium | reverse complement strand
ATGGCGACCTTGCGGGCATGGTCGCCGAAGGCCAGCTTGATGGCGTTGGTCTCGGCCGTATCGCCGAGGGGCGTGCTGGTGGCGTGAGCGTTCACGTAGTCGACTTCCGATGGTGCGATGCCAGCATCCTTCATCGCGACCATCATCGCGCGGGCCGCTCCTTCGCCGCTCTCCGGCGGCGCGGCGACGTGGAAGGCATCGTTCGTGCATCCGAACCCGGCGATTTCGGCGTAGATGCGCGCCCCGCGTGCGAGCGCGTGTTCCTCGCTTTCGATGAGGAGGGCGCCGGAACCTTCGCAGGGCACGAAGCCATCGCGGGTAAGATCGAAGGGACGGCTGGCGGCGGCCGGATCCTCATTGTGGGAGGTGAGGGCGCGCATAACCGAGAACCCGGCGAGCCCGAGCTCGCTGATACCTGCTTCGCAGCCACCGGTGAGGACGATTTCGGCGCGGCCCGTGCGGATCAACATCGAGGCCTCGCCGATTCCCTGCGTACCCGCGGCGCAGGCAGTGACGATGGTGCCGTTATAGCCACGCAGGTTGTACTGCAGGGCCACCTGTGCGGCGGCCATATTGCCAAGACTCCGCGCGAGGTAGAGCGGGTCGATCTTCATGCCGCCGCGCTTCATGAGGATCTCAGCGCCTTCCTGGATGTCCGGGTAGCCACCGCCCCCATTGCCGATCAGGACGCCAACCCGGTCTCTATCTTCCTTGTCGAAATCGATCCCGGCATCGTCGAAGGCCTGTCCTGCGGCAGCAACCATGAACTGGGAGAAGCGCGCCATCCGCCGCGCTGCCTTGTGTTCGATGAACTTCTTCGGCTCCCAATCCTTCACTTCGCCCGCGATCTTGCATGGGAACGCCTCGGGATCGGCAAGCGTCATCCCGGCGATCCCGGAACGGCCGTTGACCAGGTTGTCCCAGAATTCGGCAACAGATTGACCGGCAGGCGTAATCGCGCCGAGGCCAGTGACCACCACCCGAGTGCGCGAGCGAAGTGTTTCGTTCATAGCGTGTAGCGTACCGGGAACCTGCTACCGGGAACAGGGAACCGAACGATGGCTATTGAGCGAAGTCGATCACCAGGCGCGGGGGGTCCAACAGCGTGCTGACCTTAAACGGGTGTTCGCCAGTCAGCGCGACGGCGTACTCCACAACGCCCTCGAAGTCGCAGGTGCGGAAAACCTGCACGAGCGAATCGAGCTTTGGAGCGAGGTCGCGGACAGCGGTTGCCTGGCCCGCCTCGTCATGCGCGACCGCCGGGCGGATGTTCACGAGGACGAGGCCGGCCGGGGCCGTTCCTCCACCGACGAATTCGGTGAGGTCCTGGCCGCTGCCACAGGCGATCGCCTTGGGCGCGAATTTCACGCTGTAGCCGGGGACCTTCTCGCCCTTGAATTCGAAGACCAGCCGGTCGAATCCGTCCTGCTTCGCGGCCCGCACGTTTGCCAGTACGGCCTGGGGAAGGCCGGCCGGTGGTTCGACTTCGACCGGTGTGACATCACCCTGGAACCCTCCACTCGACGTAGGTTCCGGCGTTTCGACAGCTGGTGTCGGTGAGACCGCGGTTGGCGAACCAGCGGCTTCGGTTGGGCTGGTTGTTGGCGTGGCCGCGTCGTCGTCGTCGCCGCCACACGAAGCAAGGAGAAGGACCGGTACGAGTGCCAGGATCGGCACAAATTTTCGAAATCGCATGTTCTTAGCATGAAGCATGGAGGTTTAGAGCGGGGAAGTTTGAAACGAAACCGCAAGGTTTCTGTTTAACTACGCCGCATGAGCAACGCAGTGATCATCGAGGCAGCGATCAATGGTGGCACGCCAAAATCGCGCAACCCCAACGCGCCGCGCACCCCGGCGGAGATAGTCGCCGACGCGCTGAAGTGCTTCGCTGCGGGGGCAGGAATCGTTCACAACCACAACGATGAGCCGGTGGTTGGCGGTACCTCGGGCGTGCACGCACCAGCACCGTACATCGAATCGTGGAGCGTAATCCTGCGTGAAAAGCCCGATGCGCTGCTCTACCCGACGATGGCCAGCGGCGGCCCGCACACCACCATCGAGGAGCGGTACGCCCACATTCCCGCCCTGGCTTCCGCAGGCGTTTGCCGCATCGGGCTGGTCGATCCCGGCTCCGTCAACGTTGGGCCGACCGATGCACTGGGGCTCCCTGCGGGCGGCGGCACGTACCTGAATACGTTTGCCGATGCCCGCCACATGTTGGAGACCTGCGCGGAGCATGGCCTGGCCCCGAGCATTTCAATCTTCGAACCCGGGTTTCTGCGGGTGGCGCTGGCTTACCATCGCGCAGGACGAATGCCGGCCGGGGCGCTCGTCAAGCTCTATTTCGGCGCGAGCAACTGGGGTCTCCCACCAACGCCCACGTCGCTCGACGCCTACCTGGCGATGCTCGATGGCACGGGATTGCCGTGGTCGGTTGCGGTGCTGGGCGGCGACCTGCTTTCGTTGCCACTGGCCGAACACGCGCTCGAACGTGGCGGCCATATCCGCGTCGGCCTGGAAGATTTCGGTGGCAACGGCCGGCCTGCGAATGCCGAACTGGTCGAACGCGCCGTGGAACTCTGTGGGCGCAAAGGCCGGGCCATTGCCACGGCGGCTGAAGCGGCGGAAATCCTCGGAATCCCCGCACTGCTGTAGTCCGGGCTTTCCCGTTCGGCATTTCCTCTTTCTACTTGTCAGATGAAGTATCGGCGGATTGTCGCCAAGTTTGGGACGAGCCTGCTCACCGCGGGCTCGGATCGGCTCGACCTCCAGGCGATGGCGCAGCTCGTTGGACAGGTCGTCCGCCTTCGCGAACAGGGCTGCGAAGTCGTAGTGATTTCGAGCGGCGCGCAGGCCGCGGG
>JBATAT010000396.1:0-5881 GCA_049662005.1 Tepidiformaceae bacterium | reverse complement strand
CCGGGCAACGCCCATCGTGAGTTCGGCATCGACACTGACGTTCACATCGCGCGGGACGACATCTCGAATATCGCGAAGCAGGCGATAGTGGTTGATGGGACTGCGATCGGAGTCCATCTGTTCGGCGATTGCCGCTTCGTTCTTCGCCGCGTCGGTTCGGAGTGACTCGACCCAGCCGTTACTCATCGATGCGAGTTGGCGCCCCGCAAGCGCGCCGGCGACAGCGGAGGCACCGGCAGCGCAATCCGCCACCATGCCGTATTCGAGGTCGGCGGCGTTCGTCATCTCCTCGGCGACGATATCAATCTGGGCAAGACGAACGTTTCCGGCGAAACGTGGTGCGCGACCGAACTGGAAGATCCAGTTGAACCTGCCGCCAACCATCAGCACGGCATCCGCGCCGGAGAGGGCCGAGGAGCGAGCGGCATTCATGCACATCGGGTTGTCATCGGAGATCACGCCCCGGCCCATCGGAGAAGCGACGTAGGGGATGCCGAGGTTCACGAGGCGAGTAAGTCCCTCGCCTGCTTCGGCCCAGGCCGCGCCTTTGCCGACGAGGATGAGGGGGCGTTCGGCTGTTGCGAGCATGTTGGCGATGGCTTCGGTCATCCGGGCCTCGGGTTGCGGCGCCGAAACATCGGGGTTGGATGTTCGCAGAGGCACGGCTTCGTCATCGATCCGGCGGCGAACGAACTGACCCGGGAAATCGAGGTAGACGCCGCCGGGGCGGCCGCTGACCGCCTTCCCGAGGGCGAGATGCACCAGTTCCGGGATGCGCTCAGTACTATCGACCTGTGCGGTCCACTTGCTGCCGGGGCGGGCGAACGCCACCTGGTCAGCCTCCTGGAAACCGCCCAGGCCTCGCGTCCGGCCGTCGACCGAACCACCCAGGACGACGAGCGGCATGCCGGATTCGGTGGCGACATGAAGCCCGGTGATGGTGTTGATCATGCCAGGACCCGAGCCCGCGATAACCACTCCGGGCTTGCGTTTGATGTAACCCCAGGCCGAGGCAGCGAAGCAGGCCGACTCTTCGTGACGGCAGTTGACCACCTGGATGCCTTCCGCCTGCATGCCAGCCATCACTTCGATCATCGGGCCGGCGACAACGCCGAACGCGGTATCGATGCCGGCCTGCTTGAGTTGCTTTGCGGCCAGCCTGCCGCCATTGACTTCAGCCATTGGGAACCTCCGGTGCTTGTTGCGGAAGTATGGCGCGTTGAAGAGAGGGCGTCAGTTCTGGAGCCAGCTCCGCGTTGAAGACCGAGACGGCGCGACCGCTGCGTGCGGGCGTTCCGCGAGCGGCGGGACACCGTAAGATCGCGGGATGACCCAGAACGTCTATGACGACGAGCGCTTCTTTTCGGCCTACAGCCAGCTCGACCGGTCGCGCCGCGGCCTACCTGGCGCGCCGGAGTGGCCGGCACTTCGCGCGATGCTCCCGGAACTGGCGGGACTCCGCGTCCTCGACCTCGGCTGCGGATTTGGCTGGTTCGCCCGTTGGGCTGCCGAGGCAGGTGGGGCGAGCGTCCTTGGGCTCGATATCTCCGAGAGGATGCTGGATCGTGCACGCGCGGCGACAACGAGCGCGAACATCACCTACCGTCGCGCCGACCTCGAAACGGCGGAACTCCCTAAGTCCTCCTTCGAACTCGCCTTTTCGTCGCTGGCCTTTCACTACGTCGTCGAACTTGGAGCATTGTTCGAGCGTGTCGGCAGGAGCCTGGTGCGCGGTGGCAGGCTCGTCTTTTCTATGGAACACCCCATCTACATGGCGCCTTCGCGGCCGGCGTTCGATCTCGGTCCGGAGGGGAAGCCGACATGGCCGCTCGACCGGTATTCGGAGGAGGGGCCGCGGACGACCGACTGGCTCGCGCCCGGCGTGGTCAAACAACACCGGACCATCGGCACGATCCTGAATCTCCTGATCGGCGCGGGGTTTGCCATCCGGCATGTGGAAGAGTGGAGTCCCAACGACGATCTCTTAGCTCAGCGGCCCGACCTCGCAGATGAGCGCACGCGGCCGATGTTCCTGTTAGTCGCCGCTGACCACTGACTCGGCGAGCGGGCAGCATCCCGCGACACCGGTCAAGCCAGTGAGATTTCCGGAGCGGGCGCTGCGACGGGAAGTGCCTTCCGGGTCGCGCGAACGCGGTCCAGTTCCACAATCGCGAGGACGACGAAGATTAGCGACGCGACTACCGCAAGGGTCATTCGAGCACCAGCGAAGGTGGTACCGATGCCCATCGACATCAGAGGCAACGCGACCAGAAGTTCGGTCACGGTGAGCTGAACAGCGAACACGCGGCCCTGCTGGCCAAGCGGTGCCGTCTCGGTGAGCGCGACTCGCGAGGCGATGAGTGCGCCGCTGAGGCAGAGGCCGAGAAGGAATGCGACCGGCACGGCGACCGCGAACGGCGTGTTCATCGAAGCTTCGAGGTGGACGACCGGAGGAATCTGGCTGTAGCGGGCTGCTGCCGTGATGCCATAGTCGAGAACGGCGAGGGCGGCGAGTGAAACGCCCATCCCAAGGATGGAGAGACTCATCACCGAGCGGGAGCGTTCGAGGGTGAGCGTGCGAGCGCACCAGACGAGCCCGAGCAGGATGCCGAGAATCGCCGGGATGGCGAGGTAGGCGAGAGCGCCGAAGCCGAGGCCGATATCGCGTTCGAGATAGAAGGGGAGGGTAACGACGATGCCCTTCGCGACCACCATCTTCAGGCCGAGGGTGGCCACGGCGAAACGCGCGAGTGGTTCGCGACCGAAGAAGCGAAGTGTCTCGCGGAAATTGATCGCGCGGTCCGGCGCGGTGACGGCCGCTTCGGCGTGGGCCTTCAGTCGCCATGCGAGGGTGAGTGCAGCCGCGGTGAGTGCGAGGAAGCCGACGGCCGCCCCTGCAACCATCGCCGTTTGCCCGCCCTGCCAGTAGAGGATGGGGGCGAGGATAAGCATTCCGCCGCCCTGGCCGGCGTACTGGAGTGCGACGAGCCACGAGTGAACGCGGCCCGAGCCCTGGTCCTGGAGCGGGCGAACGAGCGCCATTTCGGCGGGAGTGAAAATCTGCGAACCAGTGGAATAGGCAAACGCGAGAACCCAGGCGCTCATTCCGCCATCGAGGAGGACGATCCCGGCTGCTACCGCGCCAAATCGCCATACGGCGCCGAGGGCGAGCCCGCGCGCCGGACCAAGCCTATCGGCGATCGCGCCGCCGGGCAGCCCGAAGAGCACGGAGGGGATGATGGTCGCGAGGAAGAGGCTGCTCAGGTCGAGCGCGGGACGGCCGCCAGTGCCTGCGGCGATAAAGAGAGCGGCCAACCAGATATTCTGCGAAACCTGTCCAAGGAATTTCGCGGAATAATAGAGGCGCCGTTCGAAACCGAGGCGTGAGCTCTGGGGCAATTCGGGTCTACTCCAACACTAATTGGCCGCCAATTTGGCAGCCACGATTCGTTGAGAGACCAGCTTTTGCAGTTACGGTCTCTCCCAAAAGCCTACGAGGTTAGCTGACGGGTTCGGCATTGGGAGTCGCCGTCCTTCCAAAGAAGGATTCACCCCGAGAGTTGGGTCCCCCGTTTCTCGCGTAGCGAGAACTCGGCTTTGTTCATTGTACGCCAACCGCGGGCAAATTGCCTTTACGGTTAAGGCCAAATCCGGCGTCGACGCGCGCTAGTCGCCACGAGCAGCGCTGGCCGGCTGGCCGATAACCGTCGGGCCGTTCGACAAGGCGATCCGGGCGCGAATAGACTCCAGCATTCCCACAATCCGCACTGGAGGTCCGCACAATGGCGGGAGCGCTCGAAGGAATCCGCGTGATCGATTTTGGCCAGTACGTGGCAGGCCCGATGGCCGCGATGTTGCTCGCCGACCAGGGCGCTGACGTCATTCGCGTCGACCCGCCCGGCGGGCCACGATTCGATACGCCGGCGAATGCCACCTACAACCGGGGCAAACGAAATATTGTCCTGGACCTGAAGGCGGCTGCGGACCTGGAAACGGCGCGGAAGCTTTGCGACTCGGCCGATGTCATCATCGAGAACTTCCGGCCGGGCGTGATGGATCGGCTGGGGCTCGGTGCGCGCACACTGACGGCAATGAACCCACGGCTGATCTACTGTTCGCTGCCTGGATTTTCGGCAGAAGATCTCCGCGCGGGGGTTTCGGCATGGGAGGGTGTCGTCGGCGCGGCGACTATCACCTATCCAATGAACGCCGCAACCGGCACACCGGCGTACACGCCACTGCCGTTCTCATCGTCGTATGCGGCCTTCCTCGCCGCCGTTTCGGTGAGTATGGCGCTCAACGCGCGGGATAGGGACGGGCTCGGCCAGGTTATTGAAGTGCCGCTGTTCGATGCCACCTTCGCGGCCATGGGCTATCGCGCGCAGCGCATTCACAACCAGGAACCGGGCGGCGACCCGCGCATCCTCGCGCGAATGATGGGCGGCACCCGCCAGTTCGAATGCAAGGATGGCCGCTGGTTCATGTACCACGCGGGCAACAAGCACGCGCCGGATTTCGCAGAAGTCACTGGCAAGAGTGCCTTGCTGGCGCCGGGATCGACGGCTTCGGCCGACGAGATCAAGGAGGGCCTCGAAGCGCTCTTTAAGACGAGGACGGCGGCCGAATGGGAGACCTTCTGCGAAGGGGTGGGTACCGAGGGCAGCATCTGCCGAACGAGCGCCGAATGGCTCGAAAACGAGCACGCACTCGGCTCGGAGATCGTGGTCGATAGCGTCGACCCGGCCCTCGGCGCGTTTCGCGGGCCGGGCGTGAACGTCCGCATGTCCGCGACACCGGGCGGCATTCGTGGGCCGCGCTCCCTCCCGGATGCAGACCGCGAGAGCATCCTCGCTGATATCGGTCGGACGGCTCTGGGGACACCGGCTCCACTCGAAGGTCAGCTCCGGGCCGCGCTCGAAGGGGTACGCGTCATCGACCTTTGCATCGTGCTGGCCGGGCCAACCTGTGGACGAACACTGGCGGAATTTGGCGCTGATGTGGTTCGGATCGACAACCCTCAACGCGGCAACGTCGTCTTCCACGTCGATATCAACCGGGGCAAGCGTAGCCTGCTGCTGGACCTGAAAAAGCCGGAGGGGCTGGATGTCTTCTGGAAGCTTCTCGAAAACACGGATGTCGTTGTCCAGAACTTCCGCAAGGGCGTGGCCGAACGGCTCGGTATCGGATACGAGGCGGTAAAAGCGCGCAAGCCGGACATCATCTACGCGTCGCTCAACACCTACGGACGGGTCGGTCCGTGGGCGGATCGCCCGGGCCACGAACAGATCGCCCAGGCGGCAACGGGTATGCAGGAGCGGTACGGCGGGGATGGCCGCCCGACCCTCGCGCCGTTCGCGGTCAACGACTATGGCACCGGGTTCATGGGGGCATTTGGAGTGGCCCTGGCGCTACTCCATCGCCGCAAGACCGGGGAGGGCCAGCACATCAATACGGCCCTCGCCTACACAGCCACGATGCTGCAATCGCTCTTCCTCCAGGACTACGAAGGCAAGCAGTGGGACGAGCCGCGCGGCCTCGAAGCGATCGGCAGCGGCCCGCTGAACCGCGCCTACCGGGCGAACGACGGCTGGTTTTTCCTCGCGGCGCGACCCGGCGATCTGCCGGCCGGCCTGGTTTCGAAGTCGGAGCATGAACTGGAGACAATCTTCGCCGAGGGAAGTTCCGGCCAGTGGGTCGCCGAGCTGTGTGCTGCCGGAGCCGGGGCGCACGCAATCCTCCAGGACTATCGCGCGGTGATGGAAGATCCGTGGGTCGTCGAACGTGGCCTCAGCATCACGCGGGACCACGAGGGGCTCGGGCCGGTGACGACGATTGCTCCCTCGCCAAAGCTTTCCCGCACTCCGGCAACCCCGGGGAGGCC